>CAMWSV010000017.1 GCA_947177015.1 uncultured Porphyromonadaceae bacterium | reverse complement strand
CGACCGGAAGACGACAAAGCGCACCGTTCTTGCGCAGATCAAGAACATATTGTACTATCTCGTCATTATTCTGGTTTCGGCGTAGCATCTGCCCTATCGTCAGTTTTGCCGAATCCAGCAAAGGATAGTTATAGATATCATCAATGGCGAGTTTAAGGTCTTCCTTATCCTCGGCACTGAAAAATATAGTTGTATCCTGTTTGTAGTAATGATCGAGCAGATCCACTAATCGGTAGCGGGTAGAGAACCTGTTACCGAGAATGCCTGCAGTGGTAGGATCGGCTGTCTCTTTTTCAATTTGCTCTACTGCCTGACAAACGAGTTCGTGATGATTGGCAAGCGGCTCGACCCCACGGGTTTCAAGCGAGCATTGCATGGCATGAAGAATTCTCTTTTGTGAATGACTCATTACCGATCCATCAGGAGCGAGCCAAGTAAGAACGTCGAAGTCATTATAAGTTCGAGCGTAGGTTATTACCCCACTTTCCCCGGAGTTGTCAACCGCTTTGGTTGAATAGACCATATTTTGCAGTTGAGGAATAATCTCCTTGAGTTTCGGGTTAGCATCAGTAGCGTTCTTCCATATCTGGAAAGCCTGGGAAGAAAGGTCTACATCGCCGTCGTCTTCATCATCGAGCGTGCCGGCTTTCTCATTAAACATATCTCGCAGATTTTGCTCATTGCCTTCAAAGAAGATTTCGTCAGAACCAATGATACTGGCATTCTCATTGATACGATTATTAAGTCGCTCCCGAAGGGAAATAATTTTCTCCACGCCATCTGCCGGGAAGAAGGAGTAGCAAAAGATTTGGTTTTCTTTCTGTCCGATACGGTCTACGCGTCCGGCGCGCTGAATCAGGCGGATGATGGCCCAGGGCAAGTCGAAGTTGACAATAATATGACTGTCCTGAAGGTTCTGACCTTCTGAAAGTACATCAGTGGCTATTATCACACGATATTGATCTTCTTCAGCAATGTCCGGTCTTTCATTGCTGACGGGAGAAAACTTTTCTACCTCGGCTGTAGGATTGTCACAGTTGCCTGTGACGACTGCAATCTGCTTCATTCCACGACGTTTAAGTTCACGGAATATATAATTTGCAGTATCCGAGTATTGAGTAAACACCACGACCTTTTCCTCTTTATGAGTGGTTGTTAGGATTCCATAAAGAAGATTCAACTTTTGGTCAGTTTCAGGTTGCCATTCACCGCAAAGTTTTATCATTTCAATAAGCGTATCGCAATCTTTCTTCAACTGCTGTTTGAGCGTGCGCTTAAAGTATTTTGAGTCAATAAACCCTACGTTATTTTTGGTTGCAATGAAATTATAATATTCTTCGGCGCGACGCATATATTCGTCAAGATCGGTTGGGATCTTGGGTAAATCCACTTTATCGGGCAATCCATCTTTAGTAAATTCCTCTCCGAGGATATTGCCGTTTACATCTTCATCATCAATGAAATCATCCGGCAACTGATTTTCATCTCCGATCGGTAATCGCAATTTGTTTTCCAGAGCGTAGATGAAAACCATATTGCGGAGAATATGACGCGATAAGGTGAGCAGGAACGAAAATCCGCAACTGTCTATGCGTTTAAAAAATGTAGATTTGCAGAATCCCATTTGCTGCGTGCCGGCACGGGAAAGATTTTCTATAATACCTTTTTCCGTAACTGATGCTTCCTTTGCTTTTTCTCCGTTAAGAAATGCCGTAAGCCCGTATCGAGGCAGATTGAGAGATTCCATAAGTTCGATCATTCTCTCTGAATAGAGTCGGGAATATTGGTCGCCCGGAGTAGTGTCAAACTTAAGAGCCTTGGGAATACGATCAGGAAAATAAGAACGTGACTTGTCGGGGAATTCTAAATAACGTCTGCCATTTTCTGGGTCTGTCTTTGCATAATTTTCCTTTATAAAAGTTCGTGTACGTCGCACAAGGAACAGTTTCATTAATTCATTCCAGTCCTCCACACAGTCGCTCTTATCAAAAGCGGCTATGCTGCGGATAAATGTTTCACTATGGGTTTGAAGAAACTGGCGCTCACCTCCAAGATTGCGAATATATGCCTCAGGACGCATCCCGAGATCTTGATCGTCGTCGATAAAAAGGCGCAACTGATTGGCAAGGTCGGAGAAATCCTTGTTGTATGGAGTTGCAGTCAATAAAAGTACGTTACTATCCTGCCGATCAATCAGTGCTTTAATATTACGATAGCGACTACCTTTCGCGCCATTACGCAAGTTATGGCTTTCATCAATAATTATTAAGCGGTAATAGCGTGCGTTGTCAATATCAATGGGTTTTGCCATTGACATTATATCTACCTTCAAATCATATTTGCGGGCATATTTTTTCCACATCTCCTGAAGATTAGCGGGACAAAGAATCAGAGTGCTGCTCGCGTATGTGGTTTCGTATATTTTAGCGATAGCGCAGGCGGTGATGGTCTTGCCGAGACCCACCACATCTCCGATCATTGCTCCGCCCCGTTTATCATTGCGAAGATGACGGGCTGCGATCTTTACGGCAGTCTGCTGAAAATCGAAAAGTTCACGTCGGAACTCCGGAGTCAAAGCAAATTCTTTAATGCCGCTTCTTGCTTCTTCGCTAAGATGATAGGCTGTCTTAAGATAGATATAATATGGTGGAATATCGTCACGCCCTGCCCAGGAATTATCAATGACCTCAATTAGTTCTTTTGTAATATCAATGCAGAATTTATCATCCCATCTATCATCAAACCAGTTGGCAAGTTTCTTGGATTGGTCGCTGTCCGCAAACTCAGCATTTAATTCACCGTTACTTCGTAGCCCGGAGAAAGTAAGATTACTGCTACCCATAAGAGCCATAATCTTGTTAAAATTATCATCCGGACGATGTGCAAGATAAAGTTTGGCATGAAGCGGATGGCGAAGATATAACTTAACACAGACTTTACCATCTTTAAGTTGTTGGGATAATCGACGCAATGTCAACTCGTCTTTCTTAGTCGGGAGTCCGAGTTGTAACTGCTTGCGAAACTCACGTGCAATTTTTACCTTCTGACTTCTTACAAACTCCGGGTCGGGAGTCCTGTCTTCATTAGAATAAAGCCAACGTGTCAATTCTTCGGGCGGTTGGTGCATACCTACAAGTAATCGACAAACTCGAAACTGAGGATCGCAAGAAGACTCCTCCTCTACATAGTCTCCAGGAAGTTGGTCTATCTGATCTATAATGAGATCCCAACCGCGAAGATTAAAATAGCCTACACAGAAGTCGACTCTCTTAACGCCGGAGTTAGTAATTATATCCTGAAGTCCTTGAGTGAACTTCAAATCTATATTGTCGAATATTCGAGCCATCAGCCATCTCAGCCATTGACTCCAAATGGCAATTTTATAGATGTATATTAACGAAAAACGGGGAGCCACACCTTGCTCATTCCGTTTTCAGGGTCGTAGGATACCATTACTGTGGAACAAGCAATGGTAGAATCACCCCGCGAAGTATGTATATGCAACCAATCAACCCACTTCAAAACCGAAATGAGTCAGACGTACATAAACGTACCCAAGGGGCGCCTACAATTGCTTCATTCTTGACAGTAATTCAAAATTTCCTACGTTCTGAAAACCAAGAAATAAAGCGCCGTAAACGCCTTTCATAAAAAAATTACCTCCCCAATACCCGGCGTTTCCCTCCTCTGAGGCACCACGTATCGCGGGGTTCAGACACAAAATTATAAAATATTCAGGAAATTCACAATAGATTTAATAATAATTTATCCGGATATAATGGAGAATGCGAAGAGTTACAAAGCATTGTACTTTTAAGATATTTAGACTATGATTTGTAAAATAGTTTTTTTGCAGTGACGGTGTTATTTAGTAATTTTGTATTCTGTTGGATTCAAGAGTAAAGATTTAGTTACATAAAAATGAAGATGCGACGTTTTAAACAACTCCTTCCGGAAGATGAATCTCTGGAAATACTTCGAGACGGCTCTAACGCTATCCTTGCTCTGCAAGGCGATGAGGAGTATCCTTATGCTGTGCCGGTAAGTTACGTGCTCGACGGAGAAAATATCTATATTCATTCTGCTCTGGCAGGACATAAGATTGATTGCATATCTTATAATCCTAATGTTTCTCTGTGCGTGGTGAAGGAAGATAATGTAGTGCCGGAGGAATTCACCACTTATTTTAAAAGTGTGATTGTGTTCGGCAGAGCGTCATTCATAACAGATAAAGAGGAAATGATATATGGCTTGAGATTATTGGGTGATAAATACTCTCCGGGAATCGACAGCACCGATGAAATTGCAAAATGTTTGTCTCGCGTAGCAGTAATTAAGATTGAAATAGATTCATTTACCGGCAAAGAGGCAATCGAACTCACAAGAATGAGAAATAAGTAAACGCGGCGCAATATGAGTTGGATATATCTGATAATAGCAGGATGTATGGAGGTGGCATTTACCTTCTGTCTCGGTAAGACCAAACAATCGTCCGGCACAGAAAGCGCCTTCTGGTGGATAGGATTCTTAGTTGCCCTCGCGCTGAGTATGTTTCTGATGGCTAAGGCGTCTCAGCGGATTCCCATAGGCACTGTCTATCCCGTATGGACCGGAATAGGCGCAGTAGGTGCGGTGCTCGTCGGAATCTTCTTTTTTAATGAACCTGCAACGTTCTGGCGAATTTTCTTTATTACAACCCTTATTATTTCGATTATCGGACTGAAAATGGTATGATACACTTCTTAATTTGTTTGATAATATAAAGTAATTCGGATTCTGAAAAAATCAGAATCCGAATTACTTTATTATCGCATTTCAGTATTATTCTTAATTATTCTTGGATTTCCTTTTTTCAGAAATAGAAAATTTGAGATGCGAATTTATCTGTTGAGCAGGAGGTGAAGAATTATGCTTCTTCTGCTGCTTCCTCTTCAGCCTCAGGCTCTTCTGTGAATTTAGTATATCCTGCATCGAGAAGGATATTATACCATGAGAAGAGTTTCTTGATATCTGAGGGATAAACTCTGTCGCGGTCATAATCAGCGAGAATCTCACCGAATTTGGCACGAAGTCCGTCATTATCGAGACTCTTTACATCGATCTTATCACCGTTCTGATGAGCATATACGAGATCAAGAATCTCACCGAGGGGCTTATCATCACCTTCAGTATACATTGCAATGTCGCCGAGAGAAACGACTTTATCACGTGCATGCACGGGGGTACGCTTACCGGTAGTCAATTCCTCAACCAAAAGCATACGGTTGCCATGCGAAATTATTTTAAAGAGACCCGGTTTGCCGGTTATAGCAAGAATTAATCTTAACATTTCTTTCTATTTTATTTGTTTCTGGATTCTAATTTTAATTAGTTCTCCCCTTTCAATCCTCTCAATCTCCTGATTATCGCATCATCTTCTTAGCGATTCCAAACTTTTACTTAGCAGATCATCAATCCGGAGTATCAGCGAATGTCGGTCATCATTAAGAATAATATCGGTCTTATCCTGATATTCCTTCAATAGTTCTTCCTCCTTTCGCTGAGAGGCTATCCTCTTGGCAATATCATCAGCCTTGCAACTATCGCGATGTGAAGCACGTCGGATTCTCAAACTTTCAGGAGCATCTACACGCCATATTCTATCGCATATCTGCGCCAGACCGCTCTCTGCTAAAATTGCAGCCTCGACCCATAAGATATCATCGGCGGAGTCTTTACCTGCCACATCCTTCAGGATGGCTCCATGCACGATATGATTTAATTTTAATCGTGCCTGCTCATCATTGAAGACTATAGCCGCAAGTCTTCTTCTGTCCGGTGAAGTAGTTCCGTCTGTAACCTCCGGAGATATCTCATCTCTGATGCGGGATTTTATCTCCGTATCAACCGACATCAGTTTGCGTGCTTCATAATCGCAGTCGTAGACTGCGAATCCCTTCAGACGCATTATCCGGCTCACTACGCTCTTACCACTACCTATGCCACCGCAGATTCCTATCAACATCAGTTCTGAACAAGAGTATATTCCACACTTGAATCGAGTATTCTCACGTTTTCCAAATCCTTGCTGTGGCGACCGAGATTTAATGGAAGATTCTTCATTCCATTCTCGACATCTCTGTAATTAACCCTGACCTCGATATTATGATCTTCCGATCCGAATTTGCTCATAGGGATGTAGTATTCCACTTTAGCAGTAGACGGGAAAAGAAGGAGATCCTCTCCTGCAGGCACATTATCGATCTGAATAGGCACTGTGATCTGACGGCGGATAAGTGCCTCAACATTCACTCTGACCTTGACTTCCGATGGCTCGATTCTTACACCGGGGATTTTCTTGAGTTTGACGGTGAATGTTGTGGGTTCTTCAAGATTCTGTGCCCTGAGTTTATCGGTCACTACCCGGGTGATGGTATCGAGACCTTCGCGCGAAGAATATATCTGCACTCCGCCGGGTTCAACCACCGGCTTTGAACTGATCACCTTACCCATGGCAGGAGTTATATCCATATTGACCTCTACCGGCACTCTGCGTGGGGGCAGAGTGGTATAGATTACTCCGATGGTATCGAGCGAAACAGAAATCACATTGGCAGACTGCCCGAATTTCTTTTTAACCTCTGAAGTAAGTTCACCTCTGCTTACATAAAACAAGCCGTCGGAAGCATACTCCCGGAAGTTGAATTCCACCTCCGGGCGCGTAAACATTGCGTTGCGCCATAAGGAGGTGCCTTTATCGCGCACCAATACATGGATCTCTTTAGGAATTTCCTGTATAAACGTTACGGAGTCCGGGACGTTCACAACCTTTATGCCCACTTCGAAATCATCCTGAATGTCATCATTCAAGGCGAGTATAAACCAGAAAAGAGAGGCAACTAAGACAAAGACAAGAAACGTGAGGAATTTGCGAAAACCGGATGTGGCTTTCACGTCATGCCAATAATTTTTTAGTTTCTTGCCCCGCTGCATGCTTGCTTGTCTTTATTTGCGTACTTCCTTATCTTCCTCTTTTGCCTTTTCAGGACCGGCGGGGAAGATCTGCTCGCGGCTTACCTTGATAGACACGCCCTGTGCGATTTCCATCATGATAGTATTGTCAGCCTCGTTGATATTCTTGATCGTACCGAAGATACCGCCGGCTGTGACTACCTTATCACCGCGCTTCATTGCTTCGCGCGCTTTTTTAATCTCTTTCTGTTTTTTGCTCTGCGGACGGATCATGAAAAAGTAGAAAATCACGATCATGGCTACAATCATGAGCATTCCGCTCCATGAATTGCCTTCGGCAGCCTGCTCCAAAAGGATTGTCTGAAGTTCCATTTCTTTTATTTTATTAGTTATTTATCATATTTATTTGAGCAATATACCTTCGTTGCGGAGATTGCTTACCAGTGTACTCAGGATACCATGTACGAACTGAGCACTCTTGCCGGTAGAATAGCACTTGGCAATTTCGATATATTCATTAATAGTGACATTGATAGGGATTTTCGGGAAATTAAGCATTTCAGCAACGGCTGTAAGCATAATCACGATATCCATATATGCCAGACGCTCGGATTCCCAAATCTTTCTATCCAGTGCATCGTCGATATACTTTCGGTATATCTCCTTATGTTTCACCACGGCACTGAAGAGTTCACTGCCAAATCGCGCATCCTCATCATCCTTATACATAGGGAGGAGCATATTTCTGTCAGTGGCTGCCAATTCGGGAATCGTAACAGACGCACCATCCTTGGATGCAGTTTCGGAAGCCTTAGCCACACGCTCTGCAATTCTTCTGATTGTTTTCAGCGTGAATGTACCGATTATCTCCAGATCATCATTCCAGAAAACGGATTTATCCTCCAATGCCTCAAGGAAGTCGGCATTTTCGAAAATAATCTGGCGGAATACGTTTCTCCAGAAGTCGCAATCTCTATTGAAATCAGTTGCTGGGAATTCCATGTATTCCTTATATAGATCCGACCCAGTAATAGCATTAAGAAGTGAACGAATCATCGGTTCGTCATCCATTGTGAGTGACCTGCCGTAGCGCTCGATAGCATTCTCCAGTTCATCGTTATGACTGAGATAATCCACAAGTTCGTTCTCAACAAATCTCATATTTGGATTGCGATCCTCAGGAGTGGCGAGAAATTTCTTGCGGCGCTCATCGATATCAATAGCGGCGTGATGAGTAAGAGTCACAGGGAGATCGAGCAGACGGAAATAGAGTTCGCGCGCCTTATCCATGCTCTGGCCAAGCACCTTGAGTGCATCAGGAAGATGATCTGCCGCTGAATAGAAGTTGGTGAAGGTATCCTCCATCATTCTGCGCATACGATCAACTCCACTGAGAGAAAAATTCTCCATTTTTGCGATTACCTGATTCAGTGCCGGATCAGCAATGACTACCGTGTTGAAGAGTTCCTGCCAGATCTTTTCATCAGCCAATGATCCGGGATCTTCGCTTTTAAGGAACTTCTTATACAATCCGGATTCCTTAATCTTTTCTGCCAACTGCTTTGCAACATTCTCAAAAGGATTGGCACCGGTAGCGTGGCGATTGATAATGGATTTGATACGCTCATCGGCTGCTACTCTCGTAATGAAACGAGTATTATAAAGAGGACTATCACCCCCTCTGCGAGTGATTTCGGAGGCGATCTCCGTCATCATGGCGAGTATCTCCAGATAGAGAGAGTAGGCAAATCGCTTCTCACGAGTGGGTGATTCCGGTTGAGACTCAAGTGTAAACTGATTCTCTACAAGCAGATAAGAATATAGCATCTGCACCACTTTTATTCTTATCAATACTCTGTTGATCATATCGCTTTTAAATCTTTCGTGTTCAAAAATGTCATTCGGAGTATGATGCTACCCCATTTCTTTCACAAAATTACAACTTTATCGCCGTATAATCAAATTTTGCGGCGTTTGAAGTGTAGAAAATATGATATCTATGGGTCAGGCACCCCGCTGCCTTATCACTTCATACATCATCACGCCGGCAGCGACCGACACATTCAAGGAGCCGATATGTCCACAAATAGGAATCGCTCCGAGTTCGTCGCAAGCACGAAGCACTTCATTGCTTATGCCTGTATCTTCCGAACCCATCACGATACCGACAGGGAGATTATAGTCGATCTCAGTGTAATTGAGATGACTCTTCTCTGTGGCTCCTACTATCTTATAGCCGTTATCCTTCAGCATCCGGACTGCATCAAGGATAGAGCGTTCGCGGCATACAGGGATATGCAGCAATGCCCCGGCAGAGGTCTTTACGGCATCGGGAGTAACCGATACACTCCCGCGCTCGGGAATCACAATCGCATCTGCTCCGACACACTCTGCCGTACGGGCTATCGCTCCGAAATTACGAGTATCGGTAAGCCCATCAAGCAGAATCACAAATGGATTTCTACCCTCTTCGTAAAATAAAGGGATCAGGTCTTCAAGTCGGGAATAACTGATCGGTGAGAGAATGGCGATGGCTCCCTGATGATTCTTCATCGTGATGCGGTTAAGTTTTTCAACCGGCACCTTCTGCGTCACCACTCCGTATTCCTTTATCTTGGCGTGAAGTTCCTTGGCGAGTTCTCCGCTGAGGTCTTTTCGTATTAAGACCTTATCAATATTTTTATCGGCTTCGATAGCCTCTATCACAGCGCGAATACCGAATATATAATCTTTCTTTTCCATTTCTCTATTTTTTATGACGTCCCTCCACGAGCACACGTGCCGCTTCAAGCGCCGCCTCGGTGATATGCTCTCCACTCAACATAGCGGCAATTTCTTTAACCCGTTCATTCTCATTGAGTTCGGTAATGGTGCTTATAGTTCGTTCGGTAGTGTCTCGTTTATACACTTTATAATGTCTCTTACCCTGAGCAGCAACCTGAGGAAGATGCGTAATAGCAAGCACCTGAATCTTTTCTCCCATTCTGACCATCATACCACCCATCTTGGCTGCGATTTCTCCGCTGACTCCGGTATCTACTTCATCGAATATCACGGTAGGCATCTCCATCTTCTCAGCCATCAGCGACTTTATAGTGAGCGTCAGGCGCGATAGTTCGCCTCCTGAAGCGGTGGTTGCCATAGGAAGCATATCTCCGTTCTTATTGAATGAACATCTAAATTCCACCACATCCTGTCCATCGATCGTAAGTTTTGATTTCTCAATATATACTTCAAATCTCAGATTATGCAATCCGAGTGGACGCGCCTGCTCCATAAGTTTGAGACTGAACTCCGCGGCTGCCTTCTCTCTGCGCTCGGATAGTTTGGCAGCCAAATCCTTAAGGAGACGTGCTAGTTGACGCGCCTCGCGTTCGAGTCCTGCGCTCTCATCATCATCTCCGGAGATTAGTCCTAATTCTTTCTCGATGCGTGCCCGCATATCTACCAGTTCGTCGGTAGATTTTACGTGAAATGTCCGCGCCGCATCATAGAGTTCCTTCATTCTCAACTGAGCCTTAGCGAGTAAAGCCGGACTCGATTCCATTGTGTCCGCTCTTCTACCCAGGGTTTCCCCTATATCCTTGATTTCTATCTGCAACTCATTGAGACGGCTCTGAATCGTGTTCTCATCATCCGCATCAATATCTATCAGAGTTGAGATATTCTCAAGATGACCGATTGCTTCAGCCACATTTGTCATTGCGGATGCCTCTCCATCCACAAGAAGGTAGGACGCTGCTTTGAGATGCTCCTTGATGTCGTCGGCATCGCTGAGGATTTCGAATTGGCGTTCCACCTCCTCCTGCTCACCACGCTTCACATTGAGTTTGCGCAGTTGTTCGAGTTGATACATCAGTGCGTCACGTTTTTCTGCCGTTTTGGCTTTCTCATCTTTGATTCTGCGCAAACGGTTGCGGATAGCAACATAATTCCGAAACATTTCGCGATAATCAGCCAATAGTTCGCCATTATCTGCCATGGCATCGATAATTCTTAACTGTCCTTCGCGCGAGGTCAGACTCAGATTTGCATGTTGGGAGTGAATATCAAGGAGATGCTGTGTACAACCGGATAGTTGCACCAGTGTCACAGGCGAATCATCGATAAAAGCCCTCGATCTTCCGTTGGGTGCAATCTCACGGCGTACGATCAATTCTACCTCTTCCGGTGGTTCAGCCGCCATATCCGGAGAAGTACGGACTATATCAAAAGTAGCCTCTACAATAGTCTTGCGATTCTTATCGGCTATCGCCTTGGTATCGGCACGCTCACCTAATAAAAGCCCTAATGCGCCAAGCATTATAGACTTCCCCGCTCCGGTCTCGCCTGTAATGATTGATAATCCCTCACTGAAGTCTATCTCCAGTTCATCAATCAGTGCGTAATTCTTTATAATCAGTTTACGTATCACTTTCTTATATTTCCCTTAAAGTTATTATCCCGTTACTCCCCCGCCGAATTTCCCTGCGGCACAACTCCGTGTAAAGTATATTACTGCTCACTCCCTTTTTTTATTTTCTCAAGTCTATCCTTATCTGTGGGATAAATACGATCAAGAATTTCATAAGCCTCTTCACGCTCTGTCGCAGGGGCTTTTGAATACACATTCACTAATTCATCCAACTTGGAATCACGAAAAATAGATAATCCTACCGACATCGGCGAACTATTATATATCTTAGTGAGTTCCTTGAGGGATTCTGTAATAGTGGCTCGTCCTTTATCTGGGCTTGTCACCATTTCATCAAGTCCTCTGCGATAATAATCATAGAGAAGATTTCTCATGCCGGCGGTGGCGGGATCCGTATACGCACTGAGCACCGCCGACCGATTCTTTGTATCCTCAAATGCTTTCCATCCGATTTCACCGGAAGACTGAGCGGCTTGCACCACTGCTGCTGCCCTATCATAAAATTCCTGACCACCTTGACGTGAAAATGTATCAAAATCGAGAGCCAGGAACAGATATGCGTAATAATCCATAATAGCCGTAAGATTATTCTGCTGCGAAGTCTCGTTGAATATTAACGGATCACCCTCTTTATAGTCAAATTCTATACGATTATCCTTAAAGTTGAATACCGTAGTAGTGTAGGTGGAGTTATATACCGGGCGCGAAAGTTGCAACTGAAGATCGCCCTTCATTCTTTCGCCATCATATTCGGAGACAGTGAGATACATCCTGCATTCGATCTTTTCGGTAGGAGAGAAAGTCGCGTTCGAAAAACGATTCTCATTCATATAATCGTTCATTGCCTCCTGCAATGATTCAAACACAGATTTATTCGTCCCTTCTATCTTTTGCGAATTAACCTCAACCTGACACTTCAGTTCCTGCGCATCAACGGCAAAAACACTTCCTGCGGCAAGCATCAGCATCAAACAAATGTTTTTTCCCATAACTCCTGATTTATTCTGTTTTAAACTCTTGATTACAATCTATTCAACGCTTGCAAAGCGATAAAATTGCATCGGCAATATCAGATGCCACTTCTGACTTGCTCTTAAGTTCAAACTCTTCTTTATCTCCGTTGCGCCTAAATATGGTGATTTTATTAGTATCGGTCATCATACCGGCTCCGGGATCCCGCAGAGAATTGAGCACTATCATATCAAGATTTTTACGTTGCATCTTGCCGATAGCATTTTCAAATTCATTATCCGTTTCGAGCGCAAAACCCACAAGAATTCTATCACCCTTTACGGACCCTAAAGTGCCGGCGATATCAGGATTCTTTACAAGTTTTAGAGTGAGTTCATCTTTATTCTCACGCTTTATCTTATGAGTCAATTCCTCAGCCGGAGCATAGTCTGCCACTGCAGCCGCCATGATAGCGACATCTGCATCAGCATATTCATTTTGCATGGCATGGAGCATCTCCTTCGCATTGCGAACATCGACCCTCTTTACCCCTTCACATAATTTCAAATCGCTACACACCGGACCGGCAACTATAGTGACCTCCGCCCCACGAGTTCTAAATTCATTGGCAAGCGCAAATCCCATTTTACCGGAACTGTAATTACCGATGAATCTTACAGGGTCGATATTCTCATAAGTCGGGCCGGCACTTATCACGACCTTCTTACCGGCAAAATCTTTATCTTTAGCGGAAGTATTGAAATAATTTTCAGCAGCCTCAACTATTTTTTCCGGTTCTTCCATACGTCCTTTTCCCGTAAGACCGGATGCAAGAAAGCCTGCCTGAGGTTCGACGATTAAGACACCATCTTGTTTCAGAGTAGCGACATTCCGCTGAGTAGAAGGATGAGCCCACATGTCTAGATCCATCGCAGGGGCAACCATTACCTGCTCTTTAGCGGAAAGATATGTAGTAATCAACATATTATCTGCAATTCCATTAGCCATCTTGCCTATTGTGGAGGCTGTGGCTGGAGCAATAATCATCAGATCCGCCCATAGACCTAAATCCACATGCGAATGCCATTCTCCGGAATTGGCGGCGAAAAATTCACTCACCACAGGTTTTCCGCTCAATGCAGCCAGTGTGGCAGGTGTGATAAACTCTTTACCATTTGGCGTGATCACTACCTGCACTTCGGCACCGCGCTTTATCAGCAATCTCAGAAGATATGCCGATTTAAAAGCGGCTATACCGCCGGAAATACCCAAAACTATATGTTTCCCCTTCAAGGATTCCATGTTTTATGATTAGATTGTAAAAATGAATTGCAGTTAATTAAGTAATCTATTTAACTCTTTCTATAAGAAGTTTGTCAAATACTTGATGAATGACTCACATATTATGCCTGCCGTACGCTCAGTTATAATCAAGTTTATTTCCCGAAGAAAGTTTACTTATGAGTGAATTGATATTTCAACTGAGTAAGCACATCTTTGGTATTCTTGGGAAATTCACCTTGCATCACCCAACTATAGAATGAAGGCTCTCGACGAAGAACTTCCTCTACGGGACGACCTTTATGCTTACCGAAGTTGAACACCGGAACATTATCATCGTTCAGTACGATTCTGGCGGCGAGATCAAGATTTCTATCTCCGGTAGAGAAATCACTCAATGATTTAACATCATTACCGAGATTATCATACTTCTCTACCTGAGCAAGAAGCACTTCCATAGTAGCCATCGTATCGGCGACGGCCGCATGGGCTTCAGTAAGGTCTTTACCACAATAAAATTTGTAGGCAGCCACTAATGTACGCTGTTCCATTTTATGGAATATGTTCTGGACATCTACAAATTTTCTTCCGGCAACATCAAATTTTATGCCTGCTCGTGCAAATTCTTCTACAAGGAGGGGCACATCAAATTTATTACTGTTGAAGCCTGCGATATCACAATCCTCGAAGTAATCAAGAAGTGACTTCGACACCTGTTTGAATGTAGGACATTCAGCCACATCTTCATTAGTGATATGATGCACCTTTGTCGCTTCTTCAGGAATGGGTATACCGGGATTTATACGGCGTGTCTTCTGGGTATAGTTTCCGTCAGGGAAAAGTTTGACACAACTTATCTCTACAATTCTATCCCGGATGATATTGGTGCCGGTTGTCTCCAGATCGAAGAAAAGCAACGGACGTTCAAGTTTCAATCCCATTTCAGAATATCTATATATAAACTGAATATCAATTTATCTTTATTTCAAGAATTGATTATTCAATAACCTGCATCGGCATCTGAAGCATCACTACGTCGATACCTTCAACCTTCTCGACCGGTGAGAAAAGTCCCGGGCGAGCCGGATCGGCAAGTTCAACCTTAATATCATCACTGTGGAGATTTGAAAGTACCTCCATCATGTATTCCGAGTTGAAACCGATCATCATCGGTGTGCCCTGATAGTCACATTCCACTCTTTCCTCTGCGGATGTAGCATAATCCAGATCCTGACCTGTCATCAATATCTCAGTCTCCTGAATATTAAACTTTATCAATTTAGAGGCTTTACTTGCGAAAATTGATACACGACGCACAGCATTAAGCAATGCTTCCCGATCAGCAATCAGTGTGAAAGGATTATCCTTCGGGAATACTCGACGATAATTCGGATAATTACCCTTGATAAGGCGGGTGGTCAGTGAATATGTGTCGAATTCGAAAGTGGCTGATTTCTCATCTTTCGTAATTTTTACGATCGCTCCTTCATCTTTAGTGAGAAGCGACTTGATCACATTTGCAGGCTTGGCAGGAAGGATAAAACTCTCGGTGATACCGGGACGCACACTTGTCACCTCATACTTTACGAGTTTATGAGTATCAGAAGACACGAATGTGATACGCTCCTCCTCGATATCCCAGAAAAGACCGGTCATTATCGGACGGATAGGATCAGTACTTGCCGCAAAGAGAGTACCCTCGATAGCATTCAGCACTATCTCGGAGGGGAATTCCATCTTCTTTGCATCATCGGCATGCTCTTTCTGACGGGGATATTCTGAAGCATCGATTCCCGAGAAATTGAAATGACCGTTGGTGAAGGTAATATCAATTTCTTTTGTGCTTTCATTCACACAAAACTTAAGCGGCTGATTACTCACCTCTTTGGTGACTTCAAGGAGTCGCTTGGCAAGAACAGCGATTTCACCTTCACCTTCCACATCAAAGATTTCTACCCAGGCAGTCATCACATTCTCCTGATCACTTCCGGTGATATAGAGTTTATCATCTGTCACACGCAACAGAAAATTATCCAGAATCGACATCGAGTTTTTAGATGCGATTATCTTGCTCACTGCTTGAAGTTGTGTCTGGAGGGATTTTCCCGATACATTGAATTTCATATCCTGTATTTTTTCTTTATCAAATATACAAATTTACTAATTTTTTTTTACCCATACAACCTCCACCCCCTCTCATTCAGTAAATATTTTATAATTTCCATCCACACTATCATTTTAATCAAGAATTAAATAAAAATCCGGCAAGGAATAAA
This sequence comes from uncultured Porphyromonadaceae bacterium, assembly GCA_947177015.1. Taxonomy (GTDB): domain Bacteria; phylum Bacteroidota; class Bacteroidia; order Bacteroidales; family Muribaculaceae; genus Lepagella. The sequence goes on along the minus strand of CAMWSV010000017.1, from coordinate 3,400 downwards.
ATTTTAATAGTTACAAATTCAGTATACGACCGAACCGAATATTCTCATAGTCTATCTTATATCAAACTTATACCTATCATATATAAGAAAGAGAAGCGTATCTGTTGGATACACCTCTCTTATACTTTTATATTTGAATTTTCCGATTACGATAAGTCGCTGAATGGAAATTTACTCCGCTGTTTTCTCTTCAGCCTCTACTGCTACAGGAGCGTCTTCACTTACAACTTCGAACTCAATCTCAGTTTCAACTTCCTTGTGGAATTTAACGTTTGCAACGTAAACGCCTACAACCTTAACGGGCTGCTTAACGCTGATGATCTTTCTGTCGACGTTGTGACCGAGTTTTTCGAGAGCCTCAGCAATCTGAGCGGCACCTACAGAACCGTAAACTGTGCCGTTTGCACCTGTCTTAGCGGCGATAGTAAGTTTGACACCTTCGATAGCCTTTGCTGCTGCTTCAGCGTCAGCCTTAGCCTGAGCAATCTTGTGAGCACGTTGCTTGAGATCTTCCTTAAGTTGCTTGAGTGCAGATTCAGAAGCGATGATGCACTTTCCCTGGGGGATGAGATAGTTACGACCGTAGCCGTCTTTCACTTCTACCACATCATCCTTGTAACCGAGACCGGGGATATTTTCTTTTAAAATGATCTTCATGTCTTGTAATGTTTTTAAGAAGTGAATATTATTTCATCAAGTCTGCTACGTAGGGGAGCAATGCAAGGTGACGAGCACGCTTTACAGCCTGAGCCACACGACGCTGGAATTTGAGGCTTGTGCCTGTGATGCGACGGGGGAGGATCTTGCCCTGTTCGTTGAGGAACTTCTTGAGGAATTCAGGATCCTTGTAGTCGATATACTTGATGCCGCTACGTTTGAAACGACAATATTTCTTCTTCTTGGTATCTACCGTCAGAGGAGTGAGATAACGAATTTCACTATTTGCTGCCATTAATTTCTATATTTATGCTTCGGCTGCAGCCTCCGCGGGGGTTTCTTTTGCTTTGTTTGCTCTCAAGGTACGACGCTTGTCGGCGTATTCAATTGCATACTTATCCAGACGGAAAGTGAGGAAACGGATCACACGCTCATCACGACGGAAAGCGATGTCAAGTTTCTTAACGAGTGTCGGTGCACCCTCAAATTCCAACAGGCAGTAGAAGCCGGTGGATTTCTTCTGAATGGGATATGCAAGTTTGCGAAGACCCCACTCCTCTTCATTGACAATCTTAGCGCCATTCTCTTCGAGAAGTGCCTTGAATTTGCCAACCGCTTCCTTCATCTGTTCGTCAGACAAAACGGGAGTTAAAATGAAAACGGTTTCGTAACGATTCATAATGGTTTATTTATTAAAATTATTACACCGGATTCGCGATTATCCGCAAATCCGGTGCAAATTTAGTAATTTTTTATGATATAGCCAAATTATTTGCTATAAAGATAGTCTGAAATCTCCTCAGGACGGAAATTACCAATGAAATCAGCATGCTTGGCAACCTCTGCCTGACCATAGTTTACATATACGTGCAGGCTCTTGCGGAAACTTTCGTCGCGCTGTGTATCTTCGAGAAGAAGGTAACCCATCACGATGTGGCCTGCCATCTCCACGAGTCGGCGCGCCATGAAGTCCTGGTATGCGGAATCCTTTACGCCGAGAACACTCTGCACTGCATCGGCATATTGCTGAGTCATGAATACGAGAGTATTCTTAACTGCTTCATCTTCCGGACATACTGGCTCTGCCTCCATCTCACGGATTTTATTAAGATAAGTGCCGGTGGTGACGTGGCGGATTGCCGCTACTACCTGAAGTTGTGTGGTACCTTCGTAGATACTGGTGATACGGGCATCACGATATACACGTTCGCAAGCATAATCCTTCATGAAACCCGAACCGCCATGAATCTGTATGCAGTCGTAGGCGTTCTGATTTGCAAATTCAGAAGTCATGCCCTTTGCGAGCGGAGTGAATGCATCGGCAAGTTTGCTGTAATATTTAGCCTCTTTCTTCTCTTCTGCCGTAAGGGGACGTTCCTTTGCAATATCATCGTAGATCTTGTACATATCCACGAAACGTGCGCAAGCATAAAGGAGCGTGCGGCTTGCATCGAGTTTTGCCTTCATTACAGAAAGAATTTCTGCAACAGCAGGGAATTCAATGATAGCCTTGCCAAATTGACGGCGTTCTTCAGCATAGCCGAGAGCCTCGCGATATGCGATTTCGCTTAAGCCTACACTCTGAGCGGCGATGCCGAGGCGTGCGCCGTTCATGAGAGCCATCACATATTTGATAAGACCGAGACGGCGTGAGCCCACGAGTTCGGCGGGAGCATCCTTATAGGTAAGTTCGCATGTGGGACTACCCTTGATACCCATCTTATTCTCGATTCGACGCACATTTACGCCACCATTGCGCTTATCATAAATAAACATGGAGAGACCACGACCATCATGGCTGCCTTCTTCGGAGCGCGCAAGCACCAAGTGAATATCGGCGTCGCCATTGGTGATGAAGCGCTTCACACCGTTAAGTACCCAAGAACCATCCTCCTTCTGGGTAGCCTTGAGCATTACGCTCTGAAGGTCACTGCCGGCATCGGGTTCCGTAAGGTCCATTGACATTGTCTCACCTGCACATACGCGGGGGATATAACGTTGCTTCTGATCTTCATCAGCAAATTCGTAGATAGTCTCTGCGCAATCCTGAAGACCCCAGAGATTTTCAAATCCAGCATCGGCGCGGCTTACGATATCAGCCGCCATGATGTAAGGAGTAATCGGGAAGTTGAGGCCACCGAGACGGCGGGGCATCGCCATGCCCATAAGACCTGCCTTGCGCGTAGCATCGAGATTCTTCTGTGTGCCTTCAGCGTAGATTACTCTGCTGTTTTCGACACGTGGGCCATTATGGTCCACATCTTCTGCATTTTCCGCAACGATTTCGCCACAAATCTCACCAACTATTTCCAGAACGCGGTCATAGTTGTCGATAGCGTCTTCATAATTACGGGGTGCATAATCATATTTATCGGCTTCCGCGAAGTCACGCTCCTTGAGTGCAACGATTTTCTGCATCAGGGGGTGAGTAAGATATGTCTTCAGAGCCGGATTGTCTGTATAGAAATTAGCCATTGTTGCTTACGTAGTTGAAGGTTTACTTCGAGTTCTTTTTATAATATTTAATCAGTTTTGGAACCACATCCTCCATCTTGCCGGTGATCACGACGTCTGCAATCTTATTGATAGGTGCATCCGGATCGCTGTTGATGGAAATAATGAGAGATGAGTCCTGCATACCTGCGATATGCTGTATCTGACCGGAGATACCGCAAGCGATATAAAGTTTCGGACGAACGGTAACGCCGGTCTGACCGATCTGGCGGTCATGGTCAATCCAGCC
>CAMWSV010000016.1 GCA_947177015.1 uncultured Porphyromonadaceae bacterium | reverse complement strand
ATTTGAACCAACAGACCACACAAAGAGTGGTGACAATCAAGGTGCCAATGATGTCCCACGGCGACAAATATAGATTTACTCTTGACTTTAGCCGAAATTCTGCCACAAATTCCAATGTCTGGTTTGAAGGCGAATTTGATATTGATAATACTTCTCTCAAAAATGTCACTTACCATGGGTTCACTTCTACATCAGGAACGACACTGTCGGCAAAACAAGAGGGCATCAAATTAATTTTCACTCTCAATGATTGTCGTGATTTGAATGGTGAAATACTTGATGTAGATCAGAATGGCATTGATCAGTGGCAATATATTCTTTCGCGAGATGTATGGAACCACAATGTCGAAAATGCAAAGGCAGATGATATTGATATCCAAAATATAAAGTCCTCAGTAGCCATAATGTTTGCTCTCGACTGCTCAACCTCGCTTGGAGATTTGTTCCCATTGGTAAAATCAACGGCCAATTCATTTATTGAACGCTTAGCGGGAGGCAGTGGTGGTGCCGGTATCAATGATTTGGTTATTGATTCTAAAACATCAATTGATGTAAGCGACCCTAGTGTTGAAATTTACAATCTTCAAGGGATAAAAGTCTCAAATCCTAAGTCAGGAATTTATATTTGTCGTAAAGGTAATATGGTAAAAAAAATCGTTATAAAATAAAATCTTAATCTCTTCAAAAAGGGCTTTAACGTATTTTCATAGTGCGTTAAAGCCCTTTTTCATTTCAGGCAATTTCAATTAACTTTATAAAATAGCTTGGTTGACCCCACACTTTAGGAGACAACGGGTCAGTATTGAAGCTTTTATGGAGCAACAAAAAAGAGGTCAATCGACCTCTTTCTATATTTAGCAACTTTTGTTGGTTCTTGTTTGATTCTCACTCTCGTAATACACCTTGTACTGCCTGACAATCAATAGAGTAACAGTTTATCTAAAAGAGCAAGGCAGAACCCCGGCTAACGGGTTGGGTGGCGTTTTATTTCGACATATTGAAGGAGCGGGAGGCGAGGCGCGCACCGTCGCAGAAGATCTCTACTTTGTAGTCGCCGGGAGTGAGAGTGGTGTTGACCTGGCAGTAAATCTGCACGTGGAGTTCGCTGTTGGCGTATTCAACCTGTTTGGAGGAACTCGATTGCACGGATGCTCCATCGTAACTGAAGGAGGGTCCGCCACCTATCAACGTGCCGTCTGGCGAAATCACACGGAGATAGACGGTCTTCATGCCCGGGGCTGCCGTGGCATTCGGATTGATGGTGAAGGATACTCCGAGAGATGTGGCTTTATTGATCTTCTTCTCTATCTTATTCTTCTTATTGTATGCCTGAAATGTAAGACCGCTCGCGCTCAGTTTCTTCGCCTTAGCCACCTGCTGCGTGAGTTGCTCATTATCACGCTCGGCAGTGTTGGCGCGCGATGAGAGTTCTTCATTGCGCTCGTTGACAGCCTGAATCTCCTTCTTCAGCCCCTCATTCTCCTCGCCGAGACGCTTGATTTCTTCAAGATAGTGACGCACGATCTTCTTCAACGACGCTATCTCACTCTCCAACTGGCGGATACGTGCCTTATTCTTGGAGTTGGAAGCCTTCTCGTTATTGAGGTCCTTGAGAAGTCCCTCTACTTTCATGCGCGCCTCGTTGTATTGCTGCACGAGTGAATCATTCTTCAGATACACCTGCTGATCCTCATATTGGGAGAAGTCGGCGTTAAGTTGGTTGAACTCATTGGTAAGTTGCAGGCGGTCATTGGCAAGCGCCAGCGAGTCGGCACGCGCCAATGCCTCGTTGGCGGCATCCGCGTGGCGAGTATTGGTGGTGAGCAATACCACCACTAAAGCCACCATAGCGGCAAATACTCCCACCGCTCCCCATAGAATGATTTTCTGATTCTTATTCATATCCTGAAGTTATAATTTTCTGCATTTTAGATGCGGTTGTCATCGCGTCCGATCTCTCGGCATCCTGATTTTATCTGCGTTTTCTCTTGGAAGAAGACTTCTTACTGCTTTTTGACTTTGAAGACTTGGACGCAGAAGATTTGGAAGAGGACGAAGCGGATGCTCCTTTCTTAGCGGGGACCTTGAGAGTCTCACCGGCACGGATGTTATCGCTCTTAAGGTTGTTGGCGCGCTTGAGTTCCTCTACAGTCACCCCGTGCTTGCGGGCGATGACGCTGAGCGACTCACCGCTCTTGATTTCGTGGTTGACGGGAGTGGCTGCCTTCTGAGTCTGTCGGGCAGTCTGCTGGCGGGTGTTTTTCTTGGTTGAAGAGGAAGAAGCGGTTTCAGCCTTCTTCTGCTGGCGTGAAGCGGAAGAGGGAGCCGCCGCTGCCTGAGAGTTATTATTGGGAGCAGACTGCACCTGACGGCTCTGAGCGGAAGATTTAGTGTTGGCGGCGAGTTGGGCGTCAGCCACAGTGGTCTCGATACGCAACTTCTGACCCGGGCGCACCGCATTTCGGCGCAATGAGTTCCAACTGCGGATGTCTGCCACCTTTACGCGATATCTCTCCGCGATATCATTTATAGTTTCATTGGGAGCCACTGTATGCGTCACCGTGCGGGCGGAAGGATTCATGCTCGAATTGGTGCGGGCAGGGGGAGCGGAGGGGAGATCATCCTCCACTGCCTCTTCATCATCGCCGGCATTGCTGCCCGACGAAGCGAGGAGGGGATCATCGCCTGCCTCTATAGTCTCATCCACATAGAGGTCGCCCGGAGCGGCATTCACGCGGCGCGCATACTTGGCGGCTTCGTAGGCGAGGATTTCGGGTTCGCTCATGATGTAAGCCTGAGCCTGCTGCGAAGGGAGGATAAGCATATACTGATGCTGAGCGCTGCCGGGGATGATGTCGGCACGGAATTGCGGATTGAGGATTCTGAGTTCCTCCTTAGGGATATCCAGCACTTTTGAAATCTGATCGAAATGCACGCGCGAGGAGATGCCCACCGTATCGGTCACCAACGGACGCGTAGGGAGCACCGGCGATATGTTATGCTCCTTATAATAGTTCATCACATAGTTGGCGGCGATAAACATGGGCACATATCCGCGAGTCTCTGGACTCAGGTAACTGTAGATGCTCCAGAAGTCATGTTTCTTAGGGTCGCCTCCGGCGCGGCGTATTGCCTTGTTCACATTGCCGGGACCGCAGTTATAGGCGGCGATGGCAAGACTCCAGTCGCCATACGTGTCGTAAAGGTCGTGAAGCAGTTTGCAAGCCATCCTGGAAGACTTATAGGGGTCGCGGCGCTCATCTACGAGCGACGACACCTCCAGACCGTACCCTTTGGCAGACGCGGGCATGAACTGCCACAATCCGCCTGCCCCCGAACGTGACACGGCGTTAGGATTCAGCGCGGATTCTATCACCGGGAGGTATTTCAGTTCCTGCGGAAGTTGTTCGGCTTCGAGAGCCTGCTCGAAGATAGGCATATAATATATGCTGAGACCGAGCAGTGAAGCCACCATCGGGCGCCCCTTCTCCATATAACGGTCAATATAACTGCGCACGATCTGATTGTAGGGCATATCGATCACAGTGTGCAGATCGGCGAGCCGCTGACGCATCATCTCATCTGAAGTGTTGGGATTGGTGGAGGTGCGGTAGCGTTCATCGGTGTCGGTATAGTTTCTCATATACCATGACTCCAGCATTTTCTGAGCATCCACCTCGAAACTCTCGGGATAGATGATGGAGTTGTCGGTAATCGATTCCTTAAGGTCGAGTACGTTGGCGGGTTGCTTGGCAAAGCCGGAGAAGCCGACTGAGGTGAGCGACAGGGCTATATATATGAGTCTTTTTTTCATCTGGTATATTTTATAATGTGAAGAGATGTCCGTGGGGATATATGGTGTAAAAAATTTACGGTCAGAAGGTAAATGCCCAATGCAGCGCCGGAGCCGGCCGGGTGCTGCCCGGGGTGATGAGGATCGAGGGCGCCACGTCGAGCGAGAGATCGTCAGACACGTCAAAGTGTGTGAGCGAGGCATCCACGTAGGCATCGAGCATCGCCAGCAGATATAGACCTACACAGCAGATTATGCAGAGGTCCCGGTTGCGGCGGTAATAGTCTTTTCTGCTTTTGAGCACCTGCGTGAGCCATGTCTTATCGAGCGAGGATTCATCCACTGTAGGGGGGAAGAAGTCGAGATAGGATTTGGTGTCGGGATCATCGTCCATGATGTCGGCGTATGCACGCTGATAATCCTGAAACATACGTGCGTTCCAACTCGTGCCGTAGCCGAGACCCATATAGCCCGCCACGATGATGGGCAGTTTCCAGTAGCGGCGGTTGTAGATCTGTCCTAATCCGGGGAACAGGGCGCTGAGCCATACGGCGCGCGCAGGGTCGGGATTGAAAATCCTCTTCCCTTCGAGATTGTAGGGGGAGTCAGGATCCTCCACCACCGTGAGGGGCTCATCATCCGCCGGGGCTATTGAATCTGTGGCTTCAGAGTCGCGGTGTGGCATCTCCAGGAGCACTTTTGCATCGAGGTATTCCTCGCTCATGCCCGGAGCATTGTCTGCCGGGACGGACTCCTCCACTCCCTGCCACGTAGGCTCACCTGCTGCCGGAGCGGCAGTTTCGGGGCTGTTCTGAATCACCTCTGCCAGCGAGGATGCCCGGGCGATGTCGCATCCTACGGGACACAGCATCACCATCGCCAGGATATATTTCAGAATCTTTTCGCCCATCTGATATGGAGTTTGATATTTGAGTTGCTCGATTTTGCTTTTGTATCGCTCGATTTTTTACTTCGCTTTTTCGTTTTTTCAGGACTTCAGTTTCTCAAAGAGAGCCACGAGTTGCTGCAACTCATCGTCGGATGCGAAGTTGAGAGTGATGCTCCCCTTGCCGTTGTCGTTGCGCTTGAACTTCACCGGGGTGGGAAAATAATTTGCCAATTCTTTGGCGAAGAATCCGTAATCGCCCATTGAGGGTCCGGCAGTTTTTTTCAAGGGGTTATTATCGGCATCCCCCTCGGGGGCATTATTGATTTCGCGGGCGAGTTCCTCAACCTTTCTCACACTCAGATCCTCCTTGAGGATACGATTATAGAGTTTTAGTTGCTCCTTGGGGTTATCTACCGAAAGGAGTGCGCGGGCATGGCCCATGTCGAGTTTGCGGTCGCGCAGACCGATCTGAATCTCGGCGGGGAGGCGGAGCAGCCGCAGATGGTTGGCAATCGTTGCGCGCTTCTTGCCGAGGCGTTCCGACAGGCGTTCCTGCGTGAGGTTATAGTTCTGGATGAGTTTTCTGAAAGCGAGCGCCACTTCTATCGCATTGAGGTCTTCGCGCTGTATATTCTCGATGAGCGCCATTTCGGTCACTTCGGAGTCGGAGGCGGTGCGCACGTAAGCCGGCACAGTGGTGAGTCCTGCCATAGCGGCGGCGCGCCAACGGCGTTCGCCGGCGATGATCTGGTAGCGTCCGTCAGAATTCAGACGCAGCGAAAGGGGCTGGATGATGCCTAATTCGCGGATTGAAGTGGCGAGTTCCTGAAGCAGTTCCTCCGAGAAGATGGTACGCGGCTGATCAGGATTCGGATCGATCTTATCGATCTCTATTTCATTGATGGCGGATGAGCCTCCGGTGTTGATTTCCGACATGGAAATCAGCGAGTCGAGCCCTCTGCCGAGTGCATTGCGTTTTGGTGTCATGAGGATTTGGATTTGCGATGACGCATGATTAATTCGCGCGATAGTTGGGAGTAGGCTATCGAGCCGCGGCTGTCGGGATCATAGAGTATCACGGGAAGCCCGTGGCTCGGTGATTCCGAGAGTTTGATGTTGCGGGGGATGACGGTCTTGAACACCATATCGCCGAAATGCCCTTTCAGTTCTTCATAGATCTGATTGGCGAGGCGCAGGCGGGCGTCATACATGGTGAGGAGGAAACCCTCTATTTCGAGCGTGGGTTTCAGACGCGATTTAATTATACGGATCGTATTGAGCAACTGAGAGATACCCTCAAGTGCGAAATATTCCGCCTGCACGGGGATGATCACCGAGTCGGAGGCGGTGAGCGCATTGACCGTGATCACTCCCAATGAGGGGCTGCAGTCGATGAGCACATAATCATAATTGTCTTTCTGCGTGGCAAGCACCTGCGACATACGGCGGTCGCGGTCCGGGCGGTTCATCAGTTCCACCTCGGCTCCCACGAGGTCTATGCGCGAGGGGATCAGGTCGAGGCCTTCGATACACGTGGTCATCACGGCATCTGCCGCCGGATAATCATCGACCAGACATTCGTAGACACTCACTTCGGAGGTTGCCGGGTCAATACCGAGACCGCTCGTGGCGTTGGCCTGGGGATCGGCGTCGACAAGAAGAACACGCTTGCCGTCGCGGGCCAGGCACGACCCGAGATTGAAAGCGGTGGTGGTCTTCCCGACTCCACCCTTCTGATTGGCTATTGCAATGATTTTTCCCATATTGCAAAATTAAAAAAAATTTCCCGTTTTTGAGTCTTAAAAACTCTTAAATTTACTCTCCTCTCCCCATTTACCCCCCTTTTTGACTGTTTATCTTACTTTTGCTTCAGTTATATCCGCACTTATAGTGTATATATCCTTATCTTGTATATCTCCTTATAGTGTATATTTCCTTGTGCCGATCTTTTAAATCCTGTATATTCCCTTTACAGCGCATCAGGTTGAAGTCCGGACCCGCGTAGTTAAAATTATTGATAATTGATGGATAGGAGTTTATATGCGGTGCAGAACCCGGCGGAAACTCCACCAGAGACCGATGCCGGCTACCAGCAGGGCAATCGAAAAACTATAGTAGACACCGATATTGCCTAAATCACACCCCACGGCGAGCCCCAGCATCGAGGGGATGCCAACCACGATATAGGCTCCGACAGCCACCCAGAGAAGGGGCTTCACGTGCGAAGTGCCGCGCAGGGCGTTGGCATACGTGATCTGCGCCGCGTCGCAGTATTGATAGAGTATCAGGGGCAATATCAGCGGCAGCGCGGCTCGCTCCACCGCCGCATCCGGAGTGAAGAGCCCTACCATACGCGCAGTCAGGAAGTAGAAGAGCAAGGAGGCAAAAGTGGCAAGCACCATATTCAGATGCAGACCTGCCGTCGCCGTGCGGCGCACCCCTTCAGTGTCATTCACTCCGGTGAGGTTTGCCACTCGGATTGACGTTGCCACTCCGAATCCGAGATAGATCATGAATCCGAGTTGGGAAATGGTGACAATCACCTGATAGGAAGCGAGTTGGATTGTGCCGAACCATCCGCATACCACTCCTCCCACACTCCAGAGCAGACACTCAATGCCGCTTTGTATCATCACCGGATACCCGGTGATCCATACCTGCTTCATATCCTCCCGCAATCTGTCGAGCCCGACACTTGTCCATCCCGATATATATACACGGCGCTGGCGGCTCAGGAAGTAGACTGCCACGATGATAACCGCTCCCAGATAGCGGGCTATCAGCGTGCTGAGTCCGGCTCCGTTGAGCCCCAATCGCGGAAATCCGGATTCACCCCCTATCAGCAGCCAATTACCTATGATATTCAGCAGATTGCATCCGATGATGATCCACATCGGAGTGGCGGTATCGGTGCATCCGTTGGAAGTCTGCTGGAAGGCATTGAAAAGCGACATCGGAAGCAATGTGGAGAGCATTATCAGATAGTAAGGCTTCACGAGCGAGAGGATTTCGGCAGGTTGCCCCATCCGGTCGAGATAGAAGTAGAGAATCCCCAAAACGATAGTGAATATCGCCGAAATCAGAAGGTTGGAGATGACTCCGGCACGCATCACGTGGGCAGTGCGCTCCTTATCGCCCTGCGAGTAGAGCGCACCGATGAGCGGAGTCAGACCATTGGCGAATCCCAACTGCATCACTATCACCACCGTGAAGATACTCCCCACGAATGCCGCCGCTCCGAGTTCGCGGGTGCCATACCAACCCACCATCAGCGTGTCGGCAAACGACACCATGATAATGCCCAGTTGCGTCACCATCACCGGCAACCCGAGGCGCACAAGCCTTCCATATTCTGATTTATATCGCATTAAGTCAGTATTTCGATTAGTTTGATAATCTGTTTGAATCTGTAGGTAAGAATCACGTCAGGGATTATTCCTGAGTCAGTGCTTTTTAACATTTTTTGGCGGGATAAAATCCTATTTTATACCAATTTTGCGGTAAAATTAATAATTAATTCTCTTTTTTTTCGTTTAACTTACAGAATTTTCATATTTTTTTCTTATATTGCGGAAAAATTCGCGTAAGTCTATTCTCGCTTTAAGGTTGGTTTATACTCACGAGATTTATAATTCTTACTGATAATCAATATTCATACTAACATAAAAACACTGACATGAAACGTTTTTCCTACCTTTGCAGGCTTGCGTTGACGCTTGTGGCGCTCTCGTTTGCCTCCATTGCATCGGCAGAACTGCAGCGTTATCCGCAGGCTGAGCCTCTACCGCCCACGCCTGCAGAAGTCGCTGACAAAGTGGCCGCCGAGAATTTCGTGAGTTTCTACAACTCCATGCGTAGTGCCAATCCCAACACTAATCTTGAGGGTGTGGCTGACCTCCCGCAACTCGGTCTGCGCCAGCGTCCCGCCAAGATAATGCGCACCGCATGGGACCCCACCAAGGAACTCTTCGTAGTGGTGCCCAACTTCAACGGCATGAACGGATATGGCGACGCCTACTACGGAAAACTCGATGTGGAGTCTTCAATCATCGACCCCCTCTACCGCAACGCAATGTTTACCAACGCCGAGGAAGCATATATGCAGACCGGCGTGGTGCGCGACGGCATCCTCTACATCCCGAAGATGCTCTTCAATACGGTCACTATGGAAGGCTCCGTAATCTGGAACCGCTTCGACATCTTCACAGGCCAGGCGCTCAGCCCCATCAAATTCGGCAGCGACGCCAATGCTTACAAGATGTTCTGCTATTCGCTCACTTACGACCCCGTAAATGACGTAATCTACGGTCTGACCTACGACAACAACACCGGCCTGGGCGGCGGTCTGATCCATATTGACTGCTCCAAGCCCGAAGATCAGTGGATAGCAGAGTCTTACTATGACAGCAATAACTCGCTCTTCAACGTAGGCGGCACTTCTGCCGACTGGATGGCGGGTATCTGCTTCAATCCCCTCTCGCAGAAACTCTACGGCCTCACATCAAATGGCGAACTGAAGGAAATCGACCTCAAAAAGTGCATGACCATCACTCTGCGCGAGTATGACTACTCGGATGAGGATTTCTGCTTCCCCCCGGTGATGCAGTCTACTCCGATGGCTTATTCTCCTTACGATAAGTCGATCCTATTCATCTCGTTCAATAACGCCACCGGCAACTCCACGATCGCATCAATCGATACCGACGAGGAGAGTTGGGATGCCTATTACCTCAACGGCTTCAGAACGCAGTTGATGGCATCAACCCTCTACTGCCCGGATCCCTTTGCCGATGACGACGCTCCCGGCGTGATGGCTGTGCCCGCGCTCACTTTCGCTCCGGGGTCAGTATCCGGTAAAATCTCTGTGACCGCCCCCTCCACTTACTTCAACGGCATCGCTCTCGAGTCTTCCGTAAAGATGACTCTTCACGTGCTTTCCAACAATAAGGAGATCTACAGCAGCACAGTGACTCCGGGTCAGAATGTGGAATTCGACACTACCCTCGAACAGGGACTCAACAACATTATCGCATACTGCAGCATCGGCGACCTCAACGGCGCTCAGTCGCAGGCCCGCCTCTGGATCGGCTATGATCAGCCCCTGCCCCCGACCAATCTCAAATACGTAGGAGGCATCCTCTCCTGGAAAGCACCCAAGGAAGAGGGCGTACACAACGCATATATCGACCTCTCCGACGCCGCTTACGACGTCTATATCGATGGCAATAAGCAGAATACGGCTCCCATCAACGGCACTTCTTACCCTCTCCCATACAATGAGAAGGCAGACGGCCGTAAGAATATCACCGTGACCGTCACCTCCAACGGCGTCACTTCTGCTCATTCCGAACCCGTATCGCGCGTATTGGGCCGCGGATATGATCTCCCTCTCACTATTACTCCCACTCAGGCTGAAGCCTCTCTCTTCGACACCATCAATCTCAACGGCGGCGATTCGAAGTGGCAGTATCAGGAGCAGGATAACCTCAAGTGCTATAATGTATATACGCTGGATTATACCAAGAAGCCCAACGACTGGCTGATGCTCCCGCCCCTCTATTTCGACTCCGCCGAGGCTATCTACAACTTCTCGGTAGATTACGTAAACGCTTATCATAGCGATATCCAGAAAGATAATCTGGAAATCTACATCGGCACCGATCCCGTGCCGGAGGCTATGACCAAACTCATCTACAGCCACTACGAACGCATCCAGCCGACCATCACCTTACTCGACGTAAGATTCAGCGTGCCCGAAGCCGGCACATATTACATCGGTATCTACTGCAAACCGGGCGACGACAACTACTATCGCGGCGTGCAGTTGAACAACTTCCGCATCGCCAAGACTTCTGTCTCCACAGCAGTTCCGGCCGCCGCCACCGGCGTCAAACTTACTCCGGCTTCCTACGGCGACCTTGTAGTGACCGTAGAGGGTGAATTCCCCACTGTAGACATGGCAGGCAACCCCCTCGATCCGAATGAGGAACTCACCATGGAATTCCTCACCGATGGCGATAAGACTCAGGTTACGGGTCTCCCCGGCACGAAGGCTTCAGGCATGATCAACGTCAATAAGGATGGATTCGCCGATATCTACGTCACTGTAGGCAATTCCGCAGGCGCCGGCCTGAAGACATATTACAGCGTATACGCAGGCTACGATATCCCCACACCTCCCGCCAACGTGAAATATCTAATCGATTCCGACAATATGGGTATGCTCGTAAGTTGGGATCCCGCCAATGAGGTTGGCGAACACGGCGGATACGTTGACCCCGATGAAGTGACCTACGACTTCTACACACAGTCTTCCGCCGGTGCAGAGATTCTCGGCACTGCAGGCAAGCAGACTTCTTACCACTACACCGTAAACAGCAACCTGCAGAGCCGCTATTACGTGGGTCCGGTGGCTGTCAATTCAATGGGTACTTCCATCAATGGCATCTTCATCACCGAGACTCTCGGCACCCCCTATAAGACTCCCGCCAAGGAAGACTTCGGATACACCGCTTTCGCTCTCAGCAAGTGGCTCTATGACACCAATGCCCCCTTCAAGGGTGTGACCTGGGAACACTGCTCCGAACCCGACCCCGCATTCGCTACGCAGATTGATTTCACCAACGGCGGCTCGTTCCGTGCCACCGGTACAGGTCTCGGTCAACTCATCGCTCCGCGTATCTCTACCAAGAATGATGATCGCGTGAAGTTAAAAACCAGATATTGGAATTATGCCAACGCCGGCAAAATCGAAATCTGGGGCAAGACTTATCAGAATCAGGAATTCCGTAAAGTTGCTGAGGTAGAGCCTTCACGTCCCGCCAATGGCGAATGGGTGGAATGGGGCGCCGTACTCCCCGACGACTTCGGCCACCAGGATTGGATCCAACTCAATGTAAGAGTAAACCTCGCGCCCGGACAGAACGTAATTCTCGACACTTATGAAGTGGCTCAGAATATCGACATCGACTTCCAGGCATCTTCTATCTCAACTCCCTACAGCGCATTCATCGGCGAGAATCCTTCATTTAATGTAGTAGTCACCAACGCCGGCAGCGAACCCGCCCGCGGTTCTGTCACTGTAGAACTCCTCGGCGATGGCGAAGTGCTCGCTTCTCGCAATGCTGATATCGACCGCATACGTCCCGGCGAGAATTACGAAATGCCCGTTTCATTCTATATGGATCAAAGTTACATCAACTACGATATGCTCGAGATCCACGCCAAGGCAAGCGCCGACGGCGACGAGAATTCACGCAATGACAACTGCTACGCCTCCTTCCTGCACTACGACAATACTCTCCCCATCGTACGCGACCTCACCGCTACCCGCTCCGACAATGAGCAGGACGTGAAACTCAACTGGTCCGAACCCAAGGCAATCAGCAACGGCATTGAGTCGGCTGAAAACTACTGCCCGTTTGTCAACGTTGAGAAAATCGGCGAATGGACCAACGTCGATATCGACGGCAAGGAGCCCTTCACTATCTCCAATAAACGCTGGACAGGCGACAGCAACCCATCCTCATGGGTAGTATTCGACGCTCAGGAAATGGCTACAATGAGTGAAGACCGTCTCTCGCCGCGCTCAGGCAATCAGATGTTTATGGCTCGCAGTTGCGCCTACGTAGAGTCTGAGCAGCCCACTCGTGCAATGGACTTCCTTATCTCTCCCGAGGTGAAGGGCGGCTCTAAGGTAGGTTTCTGGATCAATACCCTCAGTTCAACTTATTCCGAGACTGTGGCTATATGGTATTCTACCACCGATATCACCCTCAATGCAGCCGACGTTTTGCTCACAGAGCGTGATGTAATCCCGCGCGAATGTGGATCATTCAAATGGCTTAAGAACTTCACCAAGTCCGGCAGCGAACTCTGGGAATACTGCGAGGTGACCCTCCCCGAAGACGCCAAGTACTTCGCTTTCGTATACTCTTCATTCGGAATGTTCGGCGCTATGATCGACGATATCACTTACTCTCCCGTAAATCCCGTCACTCTCAAGCCCGACACCTACAACATCCTCGCCTCTTACGCCAACAGCAATCCGGTGCCCGTGAAATTTGACGTGCCCTCTGCCGGCGAATATGTGCTCAGCAACGCTGATGGCCGTGAGACCACTTACTACGTCGTAGGCAACTACATCGACGGCGACCACACCTTCTCCGCTCCCCTCTCAAATCCCGCCAAGGTGACTGCCACCGGTGTGGACATGATCGGCGCTGACCTCTATGTAAGAGGCGGCAAGGGCGTAATCGTAATCGGCGGCGCTGCCGGCATGAAGTGCACCCTCAGCGACCTCGAAGGCAAGGTGCTCGCTAACCGCACTGTAAGTTCAGCACGCGAAGAAATACGTATCGACGCAGGCATCTATCTCGTGACCCTCGGCAGCAATACCGTGAAGGTTATCGTACGCTAATCCACCAGTCAGGTGGCTCCAACACCTGACACTCCATCCATAAAAAACGGGCATCGGAAATTTCCGATGTCCGTTTTTTTTCATACGCCTGCTTTCTTTATTTTTCCTTACATCTTTTTATTTTCTCCATTTCTTTTTTATTTTCTCCAAGCACGTATTATTTTATATATCAATTAGGATTTAAACTTTTTTTACATTAATTTTGTAATATTTATATAAATATATCTGAATTTATCCATACATCATAATGCACTTTTCCATCCCCTTATTCATGTGCGCAGCCGTGGCTTTAGCAGGCTCTGTATTCCCTGCCTCTGCCGAAGTCACCCTCGACTCATGCCGCAACATGGCTCTGCGCAATAACAAAACGCTGAAAATGGCTGACGAAGCCATACGCGGCGCAGGCTATGAGCGCAAGGCAGCCTTCGCGGCTTATCTGCCCGGCATCGACTTTACCGGCGGATATATGTATAATCAACATAATATTGAATTGCTCGGCGAGGACGCCAAACTCCCCACCATGAGTTTCGACCCCGCTACCCAGACCTTCAAGTATAACGTACTCACCACCCCCGACGGCACACCCATCAAGGATCCCGCCACGGGGGGAATGATCCCCACCGAAGTGGCTCTCATCCCGAAGGAGGCAATGAGTTATGATGTGCACAACGTATTCGCGGGTGCCTTCACCCTGACCCAGCCTATCTTTATGGGCGGCATGATCAAGGCGATGAACGACATCACCAAGTATGCCGAGAATATCGCCGTGGCTACGAAAAACGCCACAGCGCAGGATGTTGTGTTCGGCGTGGATCAGGCATACTGGACGGTGGTATCGCTCGGTGAGAAACGCCGCCTCGCTGAGAGTTTCGTGAATCTCGTGGATTCTCTCCGTTTCAGCGTCAACGCCATGCTCGAACAGGGGATCGCCACACGCGCCGATCTGCTCACCGTGGATGTGAAACTCAATGAGGCACGCATCATGCAGACTAAGGTAGACAACGGCCTCTCCCTCTCGCGAATGGCGTTAGCCCAACTCTGCGGCCTCCCCGTGACTTCGGAAATGCGACTCGCCGATGAGGGCGCACGCAACATCGCCGCCCCGCCGGCTCCCCAATCCTACAACATGGAGGATGTATATGCGCGCCGAAATGATCTGGAAGTGGTACGCCAGAGCATCAATATTCTCGGCTCGCGCGAGAAAATCGCGCTGGGCGAGATGCTCCCCAAGGTAGCCGCCGTGGGTATGTACAGTTTCTCCAACCCTAATGTGATTCACGGCTTCGAAAAGAGATTCGGCGGCGGATTCAGCGTAGGAGCCACCCTTACCATACCTATCTGGCACTGGGGACAGCACTACAATCACTACCGCTCTACCAAAGCCTCCACAAATGCTCAGCGACTTCTGCTCGAAGACCTGCAGGAGAAGGTGGATCTGCAGGTGCATCAGGCGCGCTACAGTTATAACGAAGCCCTCAAAACCTACGAGATGACCCTCTCCAACATGAAATCGGCTGAAGAGAATCTCCGTTCGGCTCAACTCGCATATCGCGAGGGTTTGCTCACCACCGACGACGTCATCGCCGCCCAGACGGCATGGCTCTCGGCTCATTCAGAATCCATCGACGCCCAGATCGCCATCCGCCTCTGCGACGTATACCTCTCCAAAGTGCTCGGAACTCTGCAATATTAATACGTAATACCCACCCACCGCTATTCTAAATAAATACCCGGTCATAACACCGAATTTTTCCATACCCGCTATAAATCATAAATCCTGATTAAAGCAGGGAATCATAAATCCCTGTTCAGGCAGGAAATCATAAATCTTTTACTTATGAAGGATAATCTTAACAACGATTCGCTCAACGTATCCAATAAGGATCGTTCGCTGATATTTACTCTCATAGTGATCATCATCGTCATTGCCGCTATGGCTGTGGCGGGCTTTCTCTTCATCAAGCAGGAGCCCGACACCATTCAGGGGCAGGGGGATGCTACCGAAGTGCGCGTATCAGGTAAACTCCCGGGACGTGTCACTGACATCTACGTCGAGGAGGGACAGTATGTGCATGAAGGGGACACCCTGGTGCATATCCATTCATCTCTGGCAGATGCCAAACTGATGCAGGCTCAGGCCATGGAGGAGGTGGCTAACGCCACCAACCGCAAGGTTGACTCCGGCACCCGCTCGCAGATCATCTCTGCAGCCAAGGATCTCTGGACTCAGGCTAAGGCTGCCACAGGAATCACCGAGAAGACTTACCGCCGACTGGAAAATCTCTTCAATCAGGGTGTGGTGAGCGAGCAGAAGCGCGATGAGGCCAAGGCCGCCTACGATGCCGCCCGCGCCGCCGAGAATGCCGCCAAGTCGCAGTATGAACTGGCACTCTCAGGCCCCCAGCAGGAAGATCGCCAGGCAAGCAGCGCGATGGTCACTGTAGCCAAGGGGGGTATCAAGGAGGTGGACGCTCTGCTCGAAGATTCCTACCTGCTGGCTCCCTGCGACGGTGAAATCACCGTGATCTACCCCAACGTGAGCGAACTCATCGCCACCGGCGCCCCCGTGATGACTCTCCAGAAAGACGATCATTGGGCTACCTTCAACGTGCGCGAAACCTCACTTAAGGATATCACCCTCGGTTCCGAACTCAAATGCTATATCCCGGCGCTCGACGTCACTACCGATATGAAGGTCTTCTACATCAAGGACCTCGGCACTTACGCCAACTGGCAGGCCACGAAATCCACCGGCGATTTCGACGCCCGCACATTCCAGATCAAAGCGCGCCCCGCAGAGCCCGTCAAGAACTTCCGCCCCGGCATGTCGGTGATTCTCAAGGAGGTTAAACCCGCCAAAAAGTAAAATTAAATTTCATTAGATGTGTCCGTTTCTGCAAATATGTAAGCGGAGTGTGCTGCAACTCGTACGCCGCCCCATATATTGGGTAGGCATATTCCTGCTCCCTCTGTTCTGCTTCCTGATGCTCGCCTCCCTCATGGAGGAGGGGCTGCCGATACGCACCCCCGCCGCCGTGGTGGATAAGGATGGCTCCGCACTCTCGCGGCAGATCACTCAGCAGTTGGGAGGTATGCAGATGGTAGATATCACAGAGATGCCCAACTCTTTCACTCAGGCACGCCATCTCATGCAGGAGGGGAAGATATTCGGCTTCTTCCTGATCCCCGAAAATTTTGAGGCTGACCTCCTCTCAGGTCGCGCTCCGCAGATCTCATTCTATACCAACACCACATATTTCGTGCCCGCCTCGCTGCTCTTCAAGACCTTTAAGGCCACCGCCATGTATGCTAAGGCAGGAGTGGCTTCGGAGGTGATCTCATCCGTAGGGTTCACGTCGAATCCCTCGGCGATGCTCCTTCCGGTAAATATCACCACCCGCGGCATCGGCAATCCCGGACTTAACTATGCCATATATCTCTGCGTATCATTCCTGCCCTGCGTGCTGCAGTTGATGATTCTGCTCGTCACCTGCTTCAGCCTCGGCCAGGAAATCAAATATCACACCTCCGTGAATCTGATGCAGATAGCGCGCGGCTCCATCGTGAGGGCTCTGGCAGGAAAACTCTTCCCCCAGACCCTGATATGGATCGTGCTCGCAGTATTCCTGGAGTCGTGGCTATTCAGATGGCAGGGATATCCGATGCACGGCTCATGGTGGTGGATGACACTCTCGCAGGTGCTCTTCGTGCTCGCCTCGCAGGGATTCGCGTTGTTCTGTTTCGGACTCCTCCCCAATCTGCGCCTCTCGCTATCGGTGTGTGCGTTGCTGGGTATTCTCTCGTTCTCCGTGGCAGCCTTCTCTTTCCCGATGCAGAGTATGTATGGCGCGATCGGAATATTCAGTTATATCGTACCCACACGCTATAACTACTTGATATATATCGATCAGGCTCTCAATGGCATCGACATATACTATTCGAGATGGTGGTTTGTGGCTTATTTCATCTTTATGGTGGTGCCCCTCGCCGTGCTCCCGAGAATCAAGAAGGCATTTTTGCATCCGGTATATGAACCCTGATGCCTCTCTCCGCTGACTGAATCCCCCCCCGCTGAATATGAAAAATTTCTTCAAGACATATTATACCGAATTCCTCCGCGAGTTCTCACTGGTGAAGGGAGATATGGGCATCCTGATATTCTTCCTGCTCCTGCCGATAGCCTACCCTATCGTCTACTCGCTGATATATAATCCGGAATTGGTGAGAGAGGTCACTGTCGTGGTCGTGGATCACGACCGCACTCCCCTCTCGCGCGAACTCACACGCCGGCTCGATGCCACCGAGGGTATCCGCTCCATCGGCTACGCCACCGATCTCTCCGACGCCCGCAAGGCTATGAACTCTCATGAAGTCTACGGAATTCTGGAGATTCCCGAAGGCTTCGCGCGCAGTGCCGGACGCGGCGAGCAGGCTGAGGCAGTGTTCTATTGCGAGATGTCGCTGCTGCTCCGTTACCGTGCAATTCTCGTGAGCGCCACCAACGTGATGCAGGATCTCGGCGGAACTCTCACCACCGAACGCATCGACCGTATTGCCCCTCTGGCAGAGACCATCGCCACGGGCGATCTCATGCCCATTTCCAATATCTCGATGGGCAACATCGAGAGCGGTTTCGACTCATTCGTAATGCCCGGCATCCTCATCCTTATCCTCCAGCAGAGCCTTATGCTCGCTATCGGAATGTGTGGCGGAGCGCTGCGCGAACACCCTCTGAAGGGGGGTGCCATACTCGGCAACGGCTCAATCATCTCGTCAATGATGGCGCGAATGAGCGTCTACCTAATCATCTCCATTATCCCGGCTATATACATCATGCATTATGTGCCGCTGATGTTCCGCTTCCCGATGGAGGGGAATATACTGCAGGAATTCTTGTTTATCCTCCCGATGATTTTCTCCACCATCTTCCTCGCCTTCATATTCCAGGCTTTCGTAAGGGAGCGTGAGTCGGTATTCGTGCTCTGGGTGGTGACTTCCGTTATCTTCCTCTTCCTTTCGGGGCTGACATGGCCGCGATATGCCATGAGCAGCGTCTGGAAATTCCTTTCCGACTGCGTGCCTGCCACGTGGGGCGTGCAGGGTTTCATCAGAATGAACACCAACGGCGCTTCTCTGGCTCAGGTGCGTCCGGACTATATCAACCTCTGGATTCTCACCGCCGTGTATGCCGTGGGCGCTTATATCGTGCAGCGTTTCATACAGCGCCCGGCCGTGCGCCGCGCGGCAGCCGCCTTGCAGCAGGCAGACTCAGAGCAGACCGAAGCCGCTCCGATCAAGCCTGATACTTCTGCCCAACACCGATAATCATCACCATCATCTCCATAAGGGATAAATCTTTCACCAATACATTAACGAGATTTCGCCGGTGCTTACCACCCTCTTTAAAATAATATCACGCGTGCCACTGAGATTGAATTATCTACTCGGCGATGTGGTCAGCGCTCTGCTCTACGGCGTGGTGAGATACCGGCGTAAAATCGTGGATTCCAACCTGCGCAGTTCATTCCCGGAGATGAGCGAGAAGGATTTGAGGCAGACTGCCCGCCGATTCTATCGCTTCCTCGGCGAATACTTCGTGGAGACGCTCGCCCTCGCCTCAATGTCGGAAAAAGAGATGCGTAAGCGTATGCGCTTCGAGAATATGGAAGCAATCGATGAATATCTGCGTCAGGGCAGACCCGTGAGTCTGATGCTGGGGCACTACTGCAATTGGGAATGGTGTTCCACAATCCCGCTCCACCTCTCGGCTCGATGCCGCCCCCTGCAGATATATCACCCTCTGTCAAATAAGGATGCCGACAAGGCATTCCTGATGCTCCGCAGCCGATTCGGCGCCACCTCCGTGGCTATGGCAGACACCCTGCGCGCCATCGTAGGCGCGCGACGCGAAGGGCTCCCTACCGTGACCGGATATATCGCCGATCAGGCTCCGCTATATGAGAGCACTCACCTCTTTGTGGATTTCCTTCACCATGACACTCCGGTGCTCACCGGAGCCGAAAAGATCTCGCGAAAACTCAGCGCCGCCATGTTCTACTGCGATATGCGACGCGAGAAACGCGGCCACTACGTATGCCGCTGCGTGGAGATCACCCCCGACGCCTCCGCCGAGCAACCATTCGCGCCCACCCGCCGCTACTGGGAGATGCTCGAAGCCTCCATCCGCCGACAGCCCCACCTCTGGCTCTGGAGCCACAACCGCTGGAAACGCACCCGCGAAGGATTCCTCAGCGCCTACTCCCCGCCCGAAGCCGAACACCGCCTCTCCACCCTCTAATCCATTCTTTCCTCCTCCTTCACCACCTTCACCTCCTTCAGCTACATCACCTACATCACCTACTTCACCTCCTTCTTCTGTGCGCCACCAACTTAATGATAAAATAGAGCAAGGGCGGCTTT
>CAMWSV010000015.1 GCA_947177015.1 uncultured Porphyromonadaceae bacterium | reverse complement strand
AGGTTTTTGATTTTGAAGGCGAGGGAGATTTTGAAGATGCCGTAGCAGCAGAGGGCGATGCCTATCCAGATCCATGCGGTGACTCCGAGTCCGATGGGGTTGATGATGAGCCAGAAACTGAAGAATATTGTGATAAGGAGGAGTAAGACCGCAATGAAAGATGCGAGTGGATTATAGACTGAGATGGCGAACACCTGTCCGATGCCGTTGAAGGCTGCAAAAATCATCCAGAAACCTACGATGTAAAGAAAAGTGAGAGTCATTTCGGCAGGCGACATGCAGAGCATCCATATACCGGCGATAATGTCGATTGCGGCTACGCATATATCCCATCCCCACCCGGGGTTAAGGCGCGAGGTGGCCGCACCCCAGAAAGCATCGAAGATGCCCACGGCGAGCAAACCGATGGCGAATACTGTTGCTATGACGGGGAGAGCCTGAGAGGGGGCGAAGATGGACCATACGCCGAATGCGAGGCAAATCAGTCCGGTGATTAGGGGCAGCCACCAGTATTTGGTGATTCCTGCCATGAAGCGTGAACGTAACATAATTTAATTTTTATAAGATTATTTTAAATATGAAACGTCGGAATGAATGGATTGGTTCGATATTAGGGTGGTATTCGTGGTAATATGTCAGACTTGCCGGAATCAATATGAGAGGGGGTTATCTGAGTTCGGTGAGGAGGTGGAGGATTGCAGAGAGCGGATGGTGGATGAGCATGCGCGGACCGACGTATTTCATGACGGCGCGGATTTGGGCGCGTCGACCGGGTGCATGACTGTGTCTGCTCGGAGAGAAGAATCAGAGGATTATTTTAAAGGTTTTGGCGGGTTTGCTGTCGTAAGAGATGGCTACGATGTAGATGCCGGGAGAGTAGTCAGCCATTGAGACGGATACTTCTGTTTGATCGATAGTGAGAGTGTGGCGTATGCCATTGAGGTCAGTAACGAAGAGGACAGTGCTACCAACATATTCTTCGGGGCATTTTATGTTGAGACTCTTTGCAGCCCGACTCCATGAAACATCCATTGGATTTGCCACATATAGTTCATCAGATGATTCGATATTCAATATGCCGGTGTCTGTATCGGAGAAATTGACCGAGCAGATGACATTGTCAGCGGGCATGGTGAATGTGTAGTAATCCGTGTAGTTGGGATTGAGGTCATTGATGCGATAATCAGGTATGATTTTTGTGCCCGAGCCGGAGACCACACTGATATCCTGCACTTTGCCACTGACGATGCGGATGGTGACGATACCATCTTGTATCCAGGTTAGGTTAGGGGTTGTGGCTCGACCGTTGCCCGTGGTATTCAATGTAATGTTATGTGTGAGTTGGAGAGGAGCATAGCCGCAATCGGAGAGATACTGATTAGCCATTCTGTAACAACCCATATCGTTGGGGTGACCTGCCACGCTGGTGCTGATACCGTAATATCCGTTATATTCCGGATTGTCTGATACAAGATACCAATCGCCCGCACTCACCATGTTTTCACCCTTTTTCAGGGGGGCGAGGTCAACGTAAGTGACGTTCATCTTCTCGCAAGCATTTTTAAAAGCCTCTGCTTTCTCGCCACCATGCCAGGAGGCGGCGATGTAAAGGTCTGCCGAGGGGACTGTGGTCTTGATATTCTGAATCAGAGTGACGCATGCTCCTTCGAAATCTTCGGAATATTCTGAGTTACCGCTGATGTGCATGAATATGGCATCCGGATTGATGTCGGCAAGAGATTTACCAAACAATTTATCGTAGTCATAATTCATATAATTCTGTTCCCAATCTACGGACGAAAGTGTTGACATCTTGCAGTCCGGGGCAGTCGCCTGCAGACCTTGCAGCACGAGATTAGGGAGGGAGTGTTGACTGATGGAAGGAGCCATCGCTCCATTACGATACCAATTGATTGACGGGTTCATGACGCGATATACGAAGGAACTGCCGATGAATACCGCATTGGTGTAGGCGTCTCGTTTCAGTTTCATATCTACTTCTATATTCGTTTCCTCATGCGCGGAGGCAGATACATAAAACTGCTCTTTCAATTCATTCTGAGCGCCAAGTATCGGCAGGCAGTTGCAGCATACGGAGGCTACTGTCAGGATGGAAGCGAGACGGTGGGGTATCATTCGGAATGATAAGGATATTTGTTTCATTTATTTGATAGAGATATGTCTTATTAGTGAACTTTAGTTATTAGTGTGCTTTATTCCAAAAATTTTTGATTTTTTTGACTCCTTCCACTCCGAGGATTGTAAGACCACCATATTGAGTGGTCTTTGCCAATCCGAAAAGTACGACCCACAGGGCTCCTTTGGCAGCGGTACTGATGGGGAGTGCCATCTGCGCAAAAGAGAGGATATAGAAGGGGATGCACGATATAGTAACTATAACACCGGTGCGAAAAGATAACTTACTTAGCCAACTTTTGAATGACAGGAAATAGTTTGAGACCATACTTAAATAATTAATCCGTTCAGACTTCAAAATTAATCTATGCAAAATTAGTAAAAAAGTTTATTTTTTTGGTTTTTAAAGAAAAAAGAGTTTAATTTGAAGTATAAAGTTTACTTAGAAAAATGCTATATACTTACTTTTTTAGTCCATCAAATACTACCCGGCGATATGCCGAGGTCATGAGTGAGGATTTTGGGGGTGAATCTCAGTTGATTGATATCACTCTTAAGCGTGCTGAAAAATTCCTGAGTATGTAAAGCCAATTGAAAATTATCGAATGTAATAATTTCTATTCAATATGAGTTAAATCAGGCATCCATCAGCGACTCCAGTATTTACATTTTTGTTAAATCGTGTCTTAAATCAGTTATATCTATGGCAGATAATTATCTGGAAAGGAAAATGGAAGACCTCAGACGGGGGAATCTTGCAAATCATGCAGCGCGTCGGGCGCAGTCGCGAAGGGGGTATTTGTCATTTGCTTTCCCGCCCAAGCGAGTGCTGATCGCGCTCGAACCGTCTCTGTTGCAGCAATCGATTATCGATACATTCCTGAAGGTGGATTGCAAGGTTGCATTAATGGATTCAGATGCGGAGCGCGGCAAGCAGTTGGCTTACGAGCAGGGTATACGATATTATCACTCATGTGGCTGTGAAGCCATTTTCTCAAACCTTATTTCGGTATGGCGTGAGGTAAATATCGTGATATGCGATTCAGTCATGGCAGCCGAATTTTCAGAACTGTGGGAGCGGCAACTCTCTAAATTGCATATCCCTTCTGAATACGGCGGCAGATTAATCGTGCTGAATCAATCGGAAGATAAAGAGGTGAATTATGATTGCCAATCCATTCACGTCATGCTCGGTAAATTCGGAATTACAGTGAATAGGATTTCACTTGCTGCGGGAGGTGAGAATGAAAAAGAGACAGCCGAAAAAATCAGCCGTCTCATCGCTTTTTTATCTCTATCCGGTAATGAATTTATCAACGGAATAATATTTTAATTTGAGTTTTAATTTGATTTTTTAGGAGCCGTCGCTTTTGCTTTGTTAGCGAGCATAACGCCTGCCACGATTATCACGAACGATACGGGCTGATACCAGTGGAAGGTATCGATCTTAAATATCACTGACACTATGCAGGTGATAACCGGCACCAGATACTGATAGAATGATAGCAACTCGCTGCCGATCAACTTAATTGCCGGGGGAGTCACAATGTAGCAGTACACGGTAGGAAAGACGATGATAAACAGTAGCAGAGCGATGGGCAACCAGTGAGTGGTACCTCCGACACTTTCAAACAATCGTGGCACTGCCGGAAGGGTAAAAATAAGCGGAATTGAGATAATGGCGGTGAAGAGGAATACCCATTTCATCAGGTTGATAGTGCCGTAACGCTTCGAGGGACCCTCGATTATCACAAGATACGCAGCGTATGTGATTGAACAGACTACGGCGAAGAAATCGCCCAACAGTCTGCCTCCATCCAGATTGCCGCCGGCAAGAATCACCAACAGCGCTCCACCGAAAGCGATAAGCATTCCCACGATCTCAAGCGAACTTACCTTTTCATGCTTGAAGATTGCGTTGATAAGCACCACAAGCATAGGCTGGAAGGTAAGAATGATGGCAATGTCGATTGCTGAGGCAGTGTTGAAGGCTAAGGAGAATACATAGATGAAGCCTACCATCATTACCCCTGCCCATGCAAGACTCTTCCAGTCGCCTTTCTGAATCTTCTGCGGCTTGATGAAGATTGAGATTAACCATACGATCAGAGTAGCACCGAATATACGCGACAACGCTACGCCTGATGCTGAAATCCAATCCGGTATCAGGGCTTTATTGGCAGGTTCGTTAAGACCCCAGCATATTGCAGTGGAGAGGGCAAGCAGATTGCCGATTAAAAGCGATTTAAGTTTCTTACTTTTTCCTCCGGGCTGTCCCGGAGCAGATGAAACGGTAGTTGTATTATTCATAAGTAAGTTTTTAAAATTAGTTTAATACTATAAAAATAAGTAAGGTGATGTTAAGGCGAATGTTAATTTTGTTTTTTAACGGTATATTTGTTCCTTTAGTTCAGTCGCATTGTCCGCTCTGCCTCTTCACTAAAGAACCAAATCTCCTCGTTCGAAATTCAAAAATAAACTATTCGCTAATTTTCCAAACTTACTTAGTAAATTTAAATATAGTAATGGCAATGCAGTAGTGAAACTTCCCGATGAGCAGGAATAAGAATAAAGGGTTCCGATGCATAAGTCAGTATGCTTGCGAAAGTATACTTAACAATCCGACTGTGGGAACGGGTTATATGATTCTAACAAATAACTCGTCAGAATTATTCATCATTATGAGAAGATGCTCCCAAATGCGAGGCTCTATATTCCTTGGGCGACATTCCGGTGGCTTTCTTGAAGTATTTCCCGAAGAATGATTGCGAGGGAAAACTGAGTTCATCAGAAATTTGCTGGATATTGAGATTTGACGACCGCAGCATCACCTTTGCTTCCAGGATGATGTAACGGTTGATCCACTCTACGGGCGACATTCCGGTCTGAGACTTCACGGTGCGCGAAAGATGCTTGGGTGTAATACCCAATTTATCGGCGTAAAATTCCAGAAATCTCTGTTTGCGGAAGTGATCCTGAAGCAGCAGGAGAAACTGATCGGCAATGCGGTTATGCTGAGAATCCTGTGCACTACCTGCCGGAGACTCAAAATATTTAGCCACAGTTCTGTAGAAAAAGGCTATCGTGGAGAAGAGCAGAGCCTCATACTGATATTTGTGCGAGTCAGCCTCCGATATGGCACGAACATCGCTGTAAAACCGTCGGAAGGCATCCAGATCCTCAGGCTTGATCTGAATTATCGGATTTACGCTTGATAGAGATATTATCGAGAGATTACGGATGGTGGAGGATATGGTGTCTGAAAGCCGCTTCGAGAATACCATGAAGGATGCCTCGAAATCATCCGATACATCGTAGGGGAGAACGATCCAATCTGCCGACACATTGATGATTGCCGGAGCCTTGATTTCACGATGAATAAGATTTATATCGGCACGGCAACTCCCTTTGGTGAGGAAAATGGATGTGAATGCAGAAAACTTCACGGGGTTGGTCACTGTCTTCACCATAATGGCAGGGACATTCTCCATCAGGAAAAAATCCTGCTGAAGAATGTCGCTTACCTTTCGCGGGAGATTTATATCATCGTAATTTATTCCCATGTGTTGAAATTTAATGAATCTGCAGGGATGAGAAATCCTGCGCGGCGGAGTTTATTTCAATTTCAGTTTATCCGCCATTATCAGACCCCCGATAATCAGAGTGCATCCTACATAAGAGAGCGGATAGATCATCTCGCCGAGCACGAAGTAAGCCGCCACCATAGTCACCAGAGGCTGTATATATAGGTAGTTGTTGGTCATTACAGGCCCGAGTACTTTCATCACTTCATTCCATACTATATATGCCAGCATTGAGCAGAAGATAGCCAGGAAGATGAAGTTGAGGATATAATGGGGCTGACCAAAATCAAACAATATATTTAAATGGTATGGTTCGTCCATTACGGAGTGCTGCCAAATAAGGAAGGGGATAGCCGTGATGACCCCGTAGAAAAACATTTTCCGGGTAAGGAACATCCCCGAATAGATGGGAATCAAGCGTTTAGCCACCAGCGAATATACCGCCCAGGACAGAGCGGCGAGAATAGCAAGAAGGTCGCCCTTCGGACTGATTTTGAAGCCGTTTTCACCACCGAAGATTACGCACGCTACGCCCACGAAAGCCACGATCGAGCCGATCACTACACCTTTCGGCACTTTTGTGCGGAACACCAATCCCATGATAGCAGCCGTGAAGAGCGGGGAGATTGATGCCAGCAGGGATACATTGCCGGTAGTGGTATTTTCCAGCGCATAGTTTTCAGTGATGAAGTAGAGCGAACCGGCACAGATACCGCATACTGCCATCTGGAATTCATCGCGCCAATTATCGGCAAATAATTTTTTGCGGCAGGTAATGATAAAAATCAGGATATAGGCTGCGACGAAACGATAGACGAACATTTCTACGGGGGATAGATGGCCGTCGGTCATCAGCACCTTTGTAGATAGGAATGAGACACCCCAAGCCGTAGCCGTAACGAAAGCCCCGATGTGTGCCAGTGCTTTCAGATAATTTGACTTAGTTAGAGAAGCCATAAGGGATATATGAGAGTCGAGCCTGAGCGATGTGGAAAAAGAGTTACGTCTCAAGCCGATTGTATTGGATTGAAAAATAGATATAAGATGAAGGGGGCGCGACCGCGACCTTAAGGTTGCAGTCGCGCCCGTCAATGGTTGGGAATATCTATCAATCGAGTTTATGGATCACGAGGCCGGAGCGCAATTTAGGCTCAAACCAGGTGGTCTTCGGGGGCATGATATTGCCGGTGTCGGCAATGTTGATGAGTTGGTCCATTGTGACGGGATAGAGGGCGAGCGCCATCTTCATTTCGCCGGAATCAACACGCTGCTTGAGTTCACCGAGACCGCGGATGCCGCCTACGAAGTCAATGCGTTTGTCTGAACGCAGGTCGGTGATGCCGAGTATGTCGCGGAGGATAAGGTCGGATGAAACTGTCACGTCGAGCACGCCGATCGGATCGTTGTCATTGAATGTGCCCTCTTTTGCAGTGAGAGAATACCACTTGCCGCCGAGATAGAGAGAGAAGTTGTGCAGTCCGGAGGGAGAATAGATTTCTTCGCCTTTCTCCTCTACGATGAAGTTTTCTGCCAGGCGGTTGAGGAATTCCTCTTCAGTGAGTCCGTTGAGGTCGCGCACCACGCGGTTGTAGTCGATAATCTTGAGGTGAGAAGCCGGGAATGCAACAGCCATGAAGTAGTTGTACTCCTCGTCGCCACGGTGATTGGGGTTATTGGCTGCCTTCTCAGCGCCTACGAGCGCCGCTGCCGCCGAGCGGTGGTGACCGTCTGCGATATAGAGATTCGGAATCTTATCGAATTCCTCAGAGATGCGGGCTATCATTGCGTCATCCTCAATCACCCAGAGAGTGTGGCCGAAGCCATCGGGAGCCACGAAGTCATATTCGGGTTCGCCTGCAGTCACAGTGCGGATGATATTTTCGAGAGCCTCATTGTCAGGGAACGCGAAGAACACCGGTTCGATATTGGCGTTGTTGATGCGCACGTGTTTCATGCGGTCTTCCTCTTTATCGCGGCGTGTGAGTTCGTGCTTTTTGATGCGGCCCTCCATATAGTCATTGACCCATGCAGCCACTACGAAGCCATACTGAGTGCGGCCGTCCATAGTCTGGGCATAGATATAGTATTTCTCCTTATCGTCTTCCACGAGCCAGCCTTGCTTCTGGAAATTTTGGAAATTCTCTACAGCGCGGTCATAGACTTTGGGATCGTGTTCGTCAGTGCCGGGTTCGAAATCGATTTCGGGCTTGATGATGTGATAGAGGGATTTTTCATTGCCGTGAGCCTCTTGGCGGGCTTCTTCAGAGTTGAGAACGTCGTAGGGGCGAGATGCTACTTCCTCTACAAGATGTTTCGGAGGACGCACCCCCTTGAACGGTTTTACTTTTGCCATGGTTTCAGATGAAAGATTAAAAAGTTATAAAAAAAAGGTATTTTTTTTCGTGTTATTGCAGTCGGCTGCGGGGACTATTGTCCGGCGCAATCCGCGCAGAGTCCGTAGATACTCGAAGAAGAGTATTCCGGACTGAAGCCGTCGTAGTCTCTATGCAGCAGCGACTGCGTCAGCAGCGGGTCATCGATCTCCTTGATTTTGCCGCATTTGCGGCAGATGAGGTGAAGGTGGCTTCCGCGCGCCACTTCATATCGGGCCAGGTTGGTGGCGAATAGATGGCGGTTGAGGATGCCTGCCTCGCAGAGGAGTTCAAGCGTGTTGTAGATTGTGGCACGGCTTACGTGATAACCCTCCGTCTCCAGGGCGTTATAGAGTTGATCCACATCGAAATGCGCAGATAATTCTATCGCTTTCGAGAGGATCGCATATCGCTCGGGCGTCTTTCTCAGGTGGCGGCGATGAAGAAACTCCGTCAACTGATCGCGCAGGGTGGATGATTCGTATTCCGTTTCGGGCATAATATTCTTTTGTCGGCAACGGCAAATGCGATATGATTCACCAAGGATTATGGTCTTGCATAGGAGCATCCGAAGAGCCGTTCGATTTTTCTACATCACAAAGATAAGACTATCCCGCGGGATATGCAAGAATTAATATAAAAAATTGAGCATCCTCCCGTTTTGCGGGGGGATACTCAAATGCGGCAGGAGAGGATGAATGATGTGTGAAATTGCATCAGGTGAAGAATCCGACTCTTCGCATCAATGGCGAAACAAGGCTTTGTATTCCTCGACTCTGCGCTTATGGATCTGGCTGTGTACCTTACCTTTATATCTGCACATGGCTTCGAATGCCGATTTGATATTCCGATTGCCCTGTTTGAGCAGATGAAGCACGGTGGATTTGTTGACACGCCCCGGACCCACATTATAAGCCAAAACTCCGAGCAGCAGGGAATCCTTACCGTAAGCCTTGTAATAGTCTACAAATTTCTTGAGGTCCTTTCTGAGCAATGCGTCGGCTTGCGATTCTGATAGGGTGGTTCCGCGGCGGAAATTCTCACCGGGCTGCACCTTATGGCCGTATCCTACCAGGGGCCAATGCTTGGCGGTGTGAAGGGTCTCATACTTCTTTATCAGTGCTACAGCCTCTTCAAAATCTTTTGCGCTGTAGGGGGCATCGCTCGTAACCGATGCGTTTACATTGCTGATCGATGCGAGTGCTATCATCAGCATAACAAGTAATTTCTTCATAGCAAAAATCATTCCCGCAATTTCAGAACCGCATCTCGACATCACGCCGTCAACCGGTTTCATCCCTTTCCGTTCGCGCCCACGGGAATTAAAAAAGGGTTATAATTTAAGTTCAACCATCAGTGACTCCATCAAAGTGATGAATCAACTCCGCCTGTATTGTCGGTGCCGGATAGCGGTAGAGAAATATTACTATCGACATACTGCCACCGACCCGGAGATCGATTCTGAAAGGAATGATATTGATGTTTAACTTTGCTTTTGATGAAGCGAAGTCGTAGGCATCAGGGCGCTCCTTTGATGGTAATCAATTATAAAACACTGATACAGTGTGAAAGTTTGACTGCAAAATTACAAAAAAGTTTAATTCAATCCAAAAAAAATTAAATAAAAATATGTTATACAGCATATTTTTACAGCATATTTGCCCGTGGATCACCTTTGAATCTTCATAATAATAGCATTTAAAATATAGCGGTGTTAAATTTTATTTTGTATCTCCGGCCGTTGTACGGGTGTTAAAAGAGGGATATTATCCGATTGAATTGACAGCGTGAAATCCGGAATAATTTATTAATTT
This sequence comes from uncultured Porphyromonadaceae bacterium, assembly GCA_947177015.1. Classification (GTDB taxonomy): domain Bacteria; phylum Bacteroidota; class Bacteroidia; order Bacteroidales; family Muribaculaceae; genus Lepagella. The sequence continues at coordinate 10,528 of CAMWSV010000015.1, read as the reverse complement.
TGCACTGGGAATATACTTTGTTCTATGAAGTGGTGAAAAATTAAATTCTATGATTATTATATGATTATTGAGATCGAAGATATAGGGGAAGAGAGGGTGAAGGATTTTGCGCGACTTACGGAGGCTGAACTCCGTAATCGGCTGCATCCGGAGGATGCGAGGATTATTGTGGAGAGTCCGAAAGTGATTAAAGTGGCGTTGCAGCAGGGTTATAAGCCGCTTTCCATTCTCTGTGAGCGCAGACATATCGAAGGGGATGCCGCCGAAATCATCGCTATGGCAGAGGATGCTGACGTATATACTGCAGATAGGAGTGTTCTCGCAGCACTCACAGGCTACACCCTCACTCGGGGTGTATTGGCGAATATGCGACGCCCTGCAGCGGCTGCTCCGGAAGAGGTGATGCATGGTGCCTCGCGGGTCTGCATACTCGACGGAGTATGCGACTCAACTAATATAGGCGCGATTTTTCGCAGTGCGGCGGCTCTCGGGATGGATGCGATACTGCTTACACGCTCCTGCTGTGATCCCTATAACCGGCGCGCAATCCGGGTGTCTATGGGTTCGGTATTCCTGATACCCTGGACATGGATCGACGATGTGAACGAGGTGAAGGATTACGGATTCAAGACAGTGGCGATGGCGCTGCGACACGACAGCATAGCCCTCGACGACTCCGGACTTAAGTCTGAATCGCGCCTGGCGCTCGTGATGGGCACTGAGGGGGATGGGCTCGCAGAGAGAGTGATTCACTCTGCCGACTATGTGGTGAAAATCCCTATGCACCATGAGGTTGACTCCCTTAATGTGGCGGCTGCCTCCGCCGTGGCATTCTGGGAATTAAGCCGGAATCGTGCCAAATGATGAGTTTGATTCTGTAAAAATGAAAAATGCAGACAGGCTGGTGCAGGATAATTAATAAAATGGGAAATAGAATGAATAATGTAATATTTCGAAAAAGTTTTTGAAATATTTTTAAAGAATATTTTGAAATACTAAAAAATAATTGTATATTTGCATAAGAAAGCGATAAATACTGACGAAAACCGCATTTTGCAGTTGCTCGGTTAGAAAATCTATCGCATCAGGTATGAACAATGATTTGGTTAAACAAGACAGCAGTCTACCCATTATATATAGACTCACTAACTGCTCATCATGACGATTTTATTGAGGAGGCGCTTCCCGCGAAGGGAGGTAGCCTCTTTTTTCTTATCTAACAATACAGGCCTATGGATATTCTGATAAAAGGGGGAGAAATTTTTGGAGCGGACCGCCAACTGAGTAAGCGTGACATTCTGATCAGCAATGACAGAGTGGTGCGCATTGCCGACGTAATAGAACCCGATGAACTTGCCGAGGATGTTGCGGTGATCGATGCCGAAGGGCTGACAGTGATTCCCGGTCTTACCGACCTGCACGTGCATTTCCGCGAGCCCGGTTTTGAGTATAAGGAGACGATAGCGGGTGGGGCATCGGCGGCGCGTGCCGGTGGTTTCACCACTGTCTGCACCATGCCTAACCTCAATCCGGCACCCGACACACTTGAGCATCTCCATCAGCAACTCGATGCCATCGACCTGCAGGATGATGTGCAGATACTCCCGTACGCCACCATCACCCGCAACCGTATCGGCGAGGAGACGCTTGCCGATTATGATGAGATGAAGGATTACGTAGCAGGATATTCCGATGACGGTTCGGGAGTGCAGTCTGCCGATGTGATGCGCGCCGCTATGAAGCGTATCGCCGCCACCGGCAAGATTCTTGCCGCCCATTGCGAAGTCAATGAATTACTTCGTGGAGGGTATATCCACGATGGAGACTATGCGCGCTTCAATAATCATCGCGGAATATGCTCAGAGAGCGAATGGCGTGAAATCGAACGCGATATAGAACTTGCCGAACAGACAGGAGTACGCCTGCATATCTGCCATATCTCCACAGCGGAGGGGGTGGATCTCGTGCGCAATGCCAAGCGTCGCGGGCTACCCGTGACTTGCGAGACGGCACCTCACTATCTATGGTTTACTGATGCCGATCTCGAAAACACCGGCAGGTGGAAGATGAATCCTCCCCTCCGCAGCGACTACGACCGCTCGGCTCTGCTGCAAGGTATTAAGGACGGCACTATCGATGCTATCGCCACCGACCACGCTCCACATGCCGAAAATGAAAAGAATAAAGATTTGCAACACAGTGCCATGGGTGTCGTGGGACTCGAAACCGCCTTCCCCGCATCATATACCAGACTGGTGATGCAAGGGCGCATACCGTTTGCACGCCTCGTAGACCTGATGTCGCTTAATCCCCGCAAACTGCTCGGACTTGAAGGTTTTGAGTCGGGAGGTATTGCCGAGGGTGATCCGGCGATGTTGACGTTGGTGAATCTTAACGAGACACGCCGTGTAAATCCTGATTCATTCCACGGAAAAGGGAGAGCGACACCCTTCGAGGGAGTGTTGCTCAGCGGCTGGCCTGTAATGACGATCTGTAATTTCAAAAAGTAACCCAATCATAAAGGGATATTTTTAAAATTAAAAATAAATTGGAACATATATTTGAAATAGTCCGCAACGAGCGGCTCAATCATAAGACCTTCCTGATGCAACTGAGTGCTCCCGAGGGCGCGCCGGCAGATCTGATCTCCGTACCCGGACAGTTTGTGAATCTTGAAGTGGAGGGTCATTTCCTGCGCCGTCCCATCTCAGTGTGCGACTGGCAACCCGGTCTGCTCACACTGCTCTACGATGTAGTGGGCGAAGGCACGGCAGAGATGGCTGCCATGCCGGTGGGCAAGCGCCTCAATATACTTGCTCCCTTGGGCAATGGCTTTAATGTAGACCGTGGGGGCGAACGCCCCCTGCTGATAGGGGGCGGCATAGGCATCGCACCCCTGTATTGGCTTGCCAAAGCACTTATAGCACGTGGCAACCGACCGGTAATCGTGCTCGGATTCAACGGGGCAGCCGACGTAAGTTGGGTAAATGAATTCCGCGGACTGACAGATGAGGTAGTCGTTGCTACCGCTCAGGGAGATTACGGCGTGAAAGGTTTCGTCACGGACACCGCACCTGTGCGCAATGCCGGTGATTACACCTATTATTATGCCTGCGGACCCATGCCGATGCTCCGGGCATTAGGAATGAATATGCCGATAGCGGGTGAACTCAGTCTTGATGAGCGTATGGCTTGCGGATTCGGCATCTGCATGTGCTGTAGTCTCGCCACCAAAGATGGCGCGAAAAGGATATGTAAGGATGGACCTGTATTTACCACCGAAGAATTAGTCTGGAAGTAAAGAAAATTTATCTGGAAGTAAAGAAGAAGATAGAGATGCAAAAAGATATAGATCTGTCGGTAAATCTGAGTGGCGTACGCCTTCAGAACCCTGTGATACCGGCTTCCGGATGCTTCGGCTACGGATATGTGATGGCAGAATATTACGATATTGACTGTCTGGGCTCCATCAGTTTCAAGGGTACAACGCGCGAGCCGAGATTCGGCAATCCCCTGCCGCGTGTGGCTGAGTGCGCAAGCGGTATGATCAATAGCGTGGGACTCCAGAATCCCGGTATTGATAAGGTGATAAGCGATGAACTGCCTCGGATGCGCGAGGTATTTCACCAGCCTATCATCGCCAACATTTCCGGTTTTTCAATCGATGAATATGTAGAATGTTGCCGCAAGATTGATGGTGAGAAGCAGGTGGAGATTATCGAACTCAACGTAAGTTGTCCGAACGTTCATGGCGGCGGTATGAGTTTCGGCACTCAATGTGAGAGTGTGGCAGAAGTCACCAAGGCTGTGAAAGAGGTCACTACGAAGCCACTCTACGTAAAACTCTCGCCCAACGTCACTGACATTGTATCCATTGCGCGCGCCGCTGAAGATGCCGGTGCGGATGGTATATGCCTGATAAATACGCTTCTCGGCATGCGTATCGACGTAAAGACTCGCAAGCCGGTAATTGCCAACGTGATGGGAGGTTTCTCAGGTCCGGCGGTATTCCCGGTGGCGGTGAGAATGGTGCATCAGGTGTCTAAGGCTTGCCGGATTCCGGTGATGGGATGCGGCGGTGTGTCAAAAGCCGTTGATGTGATCGAGATGATGATGGCAGGTGCCACTGCCGTGCAGGTGGGTGCCGCGAATCTTCGCGATCCCTTTGTGTGTCCGAAAATCATCAGCGAATTGCCCCGGGAGATGGAACGTCTCGGCATATCTTCACTCACTGAAATCATAGGATGCGTGAAATAAAGCCGCCATGTAAATCCGTCTCAAATCGCAGAAAAGAATAAGTTTAAACAACTGCATAAGTAAAAATCTTAAGATGAACAAAGACGTAATCATTGCGTGTGATTTTGCCTCTAAGGAGGCAACTCTCGAATTCCTCGACAAATTTGCCGGAGAGCAGCGTAAGCCCATGGTAAAGATCGGCATGGAACTTTACTATGCCGCTGGTGCCGATATGGTAAGGGAACTCAAGCGTCGCGGACACAAGATATTCCTCGACCTCAAACTTCATGATATTCCCAACACGGTGCGCAAGACCATGAAGGTGCTTTCCTCGCTTGATGTGGATATGGTGAATTGTCACGCAGCCGGAGGCAAAGAGATGATGGCAGCCGCTCTGGAGGGACTTACCCGCGAAGACGGCACTCGCCCGCTGCTCATCGCCGTGACTCAACTTACTTCTACTTCACAGGAGGCTATGAACGAGCAGTTGCTCATCCCCGGCGACATCAACGATTGTATCGCTCACTATGCGCGCAATGCTAAGGAAGCAGGTCTCGACGGAGTGGTTTGTTCGCCGCTCGAAGCGGGATTGGTGAAGGATGCTTGCGGCAAGGAGTTTATGACCGTCACTCCCGGCATTCGTTTCGCCGACTCCAAGACTGACGATCAGAAACGTATCACCACCCCGGCACGTGCCCGTGAAATCGGCAGCGACTTTATCGTAGTGGGTCGCCCCATCACCGCCGCTGAAGATCCTGTGGCTGCATGGCGCCGTTGCATGGCTGATTTCGCCGATTGATTGTAAATTTCGCGGAGTAAATTTTAATTACATAAATTTCATTGATAAAAAATAAGATCACTATAAAATGAGTACCGAAAAGAAAGTAGCAGAGCAGTTGCTCGATATCAAGGCAGTCTTCTTGCGTCCGGACGAACCGTTTACCTGGGCAAGCGGAATCAAGAGTCCGATTTATTGCGACAATCGCCTTATCCTCACATCTCCTAAGGCACGCGACATAGTGGAAAATGCCATCGCCGAGAAGGTGAAGGAACTTTATCCGGAGGCTGAGGTGCTTATGGGAACATCTACAGCCGGTATCGCTCATGCCGCTATAGCAGCCCATATACTCGGTATGCCTATGGGTTATGTGCGTGGTAGCGCCAAGGACCATGGTCGTGGCAATCAGATAGAGGGAAGACTCGAAAAGGGTCAGAAAGTGGTGGTTATCGAGGATCTTATCTCCACAGGCGGCAGTTGTATCGAGGTGGTTGAGGCTCTCCGCAATCACGGAGCGGAAGTGCTCGGAGTGATCAGTATTTTCACTTACGGAATGAAGAAAGGTCTCGAACGTCTGGCGGCTGCCAACGTTGAGAATCATTCCCTCTCCAACTTCGATGCTCTTGTGGAGGTTGCGGTTGAAAAGGGCTATATACGTCAACAAGACGAAGCGCGTCTGAAAAAATTCATGTCTAACCCTTCTGATGAATCCTGGCTACATGAAACATCTAATTGATCCCACCGACCTCTCACGCGAGGAGACAGAAGAAATCATCGACCTTGCACTCGACATTATCGAAAATCGTGAGAAGTATTCAGAGGCTTGCAAGGGCAAGAAACTTGCTACACTCTTTTACGAACCCTCCACGCGCACGCGCCTTTCATTTACATCCGCTATGATGGAACTCGGAGGCAACGTACTCGGTTTTTCGGATGCCCGCAACTCATCGGTGAGCAAGGGTGAAACCTGTGCTGACACAACTAAGGTGATCAACTGCTTCGCTGACATCATCGCCATGCGTCACTTCGAAGAGGGTGCCGCTCACGTATCCGCCATGAACAGTAATATCCCGGTGATAAATGCCGGTGACGGATCGCACGCTCATCCCACACAGACACTTACCGACCTGCTCACCATCAAGCGTGAGATCGGCAGATTCGATAATCTGACTATCGGATTCTGCGGCGACCTTAAGTTCGGACGCACCGTGCATTCCCTCATCAAGGCGCTCTCGCGATATGAGGGTGTGAAGGTGGTGCTCATCGCTCCCGAGCAACTTCAACTTCCGGATTATATGAAGAAAGAAGTTTGCGAAGCCAATGGAATCCCCTTCAAGGAGGTGACTACTCTTGAGGAAGTGATGCCCGAACTTGATGTGCTCTATATGACTCGCGTACAGAAAGAGCGTTTCTTTGATGAAGATGAATTTGACCGCGTTAAGGATTGCTTTATCCTCGACAGCGAGAAACTCAAGACAGCCAAGCCCACAATGCGTATCCTGCATCCGCTGCCTCGTGTGAATGAGATCACCGTGGATGTGGATGCCGATCCGAGGGCTGCATATTTCCGTCAGGTGGAGAATGGTAAGAATGTGCGTAAGGCGCTGATACTAAAACTTCTTGAATGGAAGAATGATCCTTCGAAGAATACCGTATTGGTGCCGGAAGGTTCGGTAAGAGGCGAGTATACTTGCCGCAACAAGCGGTGTATCTCGAATATGGAAGTTGGTGTCGACAGTCTTTTCCGTCCGGCAATAGGTGAAGGAAAGGATGGCAAGACCGAATACCGCTGCGTATATTGTGAATCAAAACCTGCGAAATGAGGAAGATATTTCTTACAGGCGCAACGGGCGTGATGGGGACTCAGACCCTTCACGCCCTTCTTGACCCTTCGATGGATGATGAGGAGTTCAGAATCACTGTGCTTGCGCGCGACTCTAAAAAGAATCGTAAGAAACTCGCTCCCTTCATCGAGAAGGGTGTGAAAGTAATCCGGGGCGACCTTACCGATCCCAACGCGGTGGAGGAGGGGGTAAAGGATGCTGATGTGGTGCTCCATGTCGGTGGGCTGGTGAGTCCGGTGGCAGACTGGCAACCGGAGAATACTCTCCGTGTAAATGTGGAGTCGATGAGAAATATCATCGCTTCGGCGCGCAGGCGCGAAGAGAGGGGAGATGAGGTAAGAGTGGTATATATCGGCTCAGTGTCGCAATACGGACAACGTTCGCAACCTTTCCATTGGGGACGTATCGGCGACCCTCTGCGTATCGCCACTTTCGATAGTTATGCCCTTTCCAAGAATCTTGCCGAGCGTATGCTTGCCAATTCCGGCCTTAAACACTGGGTATCGCTCCGCCAGACAGGTATCATGCATCCCGGAATACTGATGAAGGCATCGGATCCTATCTCATTTCATGTGCCGCAACGCGGAGTGCTCGAATGGGTTACGGATGAAGAATCCGGCAAATTGCTTGCCGAGGTGAGCCGACGCGATACCCCCGACCGCTTCTGGTGTAACTTCTGGAATATCGGTGGCGGAGACTCATACCGTAAGAGCAACTACGAGTTTATGAAGATGACCATGAAGGCTGTGGGTACGCCCGCACCCGAAAAGGTGTTTGACTACAACTGGTTTGCCACAGGAAATTTCCACGGTATCTGGTATGAGGATTCCGATGAACTCGATGAGATGTTCCACTTCCGCCGTGGCGAGACATTCAAGGAATATTTCGATAGGTTGAGCGAAAAATTGCCGTTCTATTTCAAACTTGCTCCTTTGGCACCGGCATTCATCATCAAGGCGGTGATGAAGCGTGTGGCAAAGACTGAGAAGTTGGGTCCGTTGCGTTGGATTGCCGATAATAACGAGCCGCGCATACGGGCGGCTTGGGGGAGCAAGGAGGAATACGACAGACTTCCTGACTGGGAAGATGCCGACCTTCGGGAACCATCCAATATGGCGCTCACTCTGATGCACGGATACGACGAGGCATATTCAATCGCTGAACTGGATTTAGATGCTTTACGCGAGGCTGCGGAGTTCAGGGGTGGAAAACTCATCACCGGCGACTACACTCCCGGAGATGTGCATCGTCTGCTTGAATGGGAGTGTAGCGAAGGTCACCGTTTCAAACTTACAGCGTGGAGTGTGCTTCGGGGAGGTCATTGGTGTGAAGACTGCCTTCGCCTGCAGGTCTCTGACCCCGATGCCATCCGACGTCAAGCCCGGAAGAGTCCTTATCTCGCCCAAGCCGTCCTCTGACTATCCGAGAAAATAATCAGATTGTCAGAATATAAGAATTTGAAGACAACCGTCGGTTGACTACACGTAATCCCCGAATTTACTGAGGGCACTGTAAATCCGCACACGCAGATTACAGTGCCCTCAGTATCTTCAATTATTGATATTATCGATTTACAGCACATGCGATAAAAAAACATTGCAGTCCTTAAAAAGTTTTATCGGACAGAATGTAACATAAACGATAATAACATAAAAGCCCTTCAATTTTCGATTGCGAAAATTGAAGGGCTTTTATGTTGGAAGTAATTGGAGATCTATGTGAGCAAGAGTTGTTTTTCACGACCTACGGTGATGGGAGAAGAGTGGCCTGAGAGGAGGACGGTGTCATCGGGGAGGGTGAGGATCTTGTTGACGATTGAATCTTCAAGAAGCCTGCGGTCGCCTCCCGGGAAATGGGTGAGACCGGGGCCGTGCTGGTAGAGAAGATCGCCTACAAAGGCTGCATTCTCGTTTGGTGAGTAGTAGGTGACTGATCCCGGTGTATGTCCCGGAGTGTGGATAACTTTCAGATGGAATCCTGAATTGGCTTTAAGTCGGATAATCTCGTTATCGTGCAATTCTTCATAGTGGGACACCGTGATGAGATCGCCGGTGTTTTCACTTAAATTCAAATACGGATCTGTAAGATAGGGTGCATCCGCAGGGTAAATATAGATGGGAGCCACAAGTTTTTCCCGTAATAATTCGGCGGCTCCGAAATGATCGAAGTGGCCGTGGGTGAGGAGGATTTTTTCGATCGTCCAACCGTTTCTCACTATCGTGTCATAAATCAATCCTGCCTGTGCACCGGGATCAATGAGGAATCCCGCTTTAGTGTGTGAATCGATATAGAAGTAGGTGTTTTCAGCAAATACACCCTGCACTTGCAATTCTCTGATCATCGTTTTCCCTTTCGTTATTCAGATTCAGTTACAAAAAGATATTTGTATCGATCGTTGAAGTATGCGGCCTGTAGTCGGCTTAGAGGAGTTGGCAACCATCAGGACCACACTGGTGAGGACGCTCACCTTCTGACTTTTCGGCTTCAGCCTGAGCCTTTTCCTGCTTATTCATCTCGCGCTTGAGGGCTGACTTAAAACCTTCGGTAGTCATGGCGCCGGGTACGGCGAAACCGCCATTGAATACGATATAAGGCACACCGCGTACACCGCGCATCATAGCCTCACGCTCGTCGAAGCGCACTTCATCGTCATACTTGTCTGACTCCAATACTTCCTTCACCTCTGCCTCGTTCATACCGACGCCCACAGCCTTGTCGAGTAGAACCTTATGATCCGCAAGTACAAGATTTTCTACGAAATAAGCCTTAAAAAGAGCCTCGTTGAGACGTCCTACCGTCTCACGGTCGTATTTTGCTTCAGCAAGTTTCATCAATCTATGAGCGTCGCGTGTGTTGGAATATTGAGTGGTGGCATAATTGAAGTCAATACCGAGTTCGCGTCCTAACTGAGAGATTTGCTCGATCTGTTCCTTAGCATCATCGAGCGAGAGACGATACTTCCGCGCAAAACGTTCCGGAGTCGAGTTCACTACCTCCTTCGAAGCGGTAGGATCGAGTTCAAACGCACGGAAATCAATTTCCACCTGATCCTGCAGACCGAGTTCGTTGATAGCATTCTGCAGACGGGTCTCACCAATGTAGCAATACGGACAAGCGAAGTCGCTCCAAATTGTCAGTGTCATCATAGTTAAATTCCTTTCTTTGTGTTTTTCGTTTTGTTTATATTTTTTCGTTTTGTTTATTTTTTTGTTTATGTTTTATTTTGTTTTGGTATCTATAATTGTCTGAAGCACCTTATTGAAAACTTCCAACTCTTCCGACGAAACAAGATCGACTAACGCCTGATGTCGGCTTTCAGCAACCTTCATCACCGACTCGCGTATCGCCCGACCGGAATCGGAGAGATATACCCTCAGACATTTGTAACTTACCGGCTCAGTCTGAATAAGCCCTTTCTTCACCAATCCTGCCACGCAGCGGCAGATTCCTGCCTTATCCCTGCCTACCATATCAGCAATCTCACACTGCTGAATACCTTCCTGATGATACAGAGCACGCATTACGAGATATTCTGTAGTGGTCAGTGCCAGTCCGGCGGCTTTCAGCGCAGTTTCCAATTCCTTCAGCAGAATCTGATTCGCCGACCCGAGCATACAACCTAATGCGGGAGTGTGATATGTTTTGTTTTCCGTTTTCATATCTTTATAAC
>CAMWSV010000014.1 GCA_947177015.1 uncultured Porphyromonadaceae bacterium | reverse complement strand
ATGTTACCTCATCCAGTCCCTGTTCCTTAGCTTCATGAAACCTGCGTATGAGAGCCGGCAGAACATGGGAATGTGTGGGATGATAATTGTCGTTAGGACCGTAAAGGTTTGTAGGCATTACGGAGATGAAATTCGTGCCATACTGACGGTTGAGGTATTCGCAGTATTTGAGTCCGGAGATTTTGGCGAGGGCGTAAGCCTCGTTGGTGGGTTCGAGGGAGGATGTGAGCAGGCATGATTCCGTCATCGGTTGGGGGGCCATACGCGGGTAGATGCAGGATGAGCCGAGGAATTCCAGTTTCTTTACCCCGGCTTGCCAGGCGGCGTGGATAACGTTCATTTCGAGCATCATGTTCTGCCACATAAAATCGGCGGGAGCGGTGGCGTTGGCTACGATGCCCCCTACTTTGGCGGCGGCGAGGAAAACGTAGTCAGGGCGCTCGGTAGCGAAGAATGCGTCGACGGCTTTCTGGTCGGTGAGATCGAGTTCGGCATGGGTGCGAGTGATGATATTGTGGTAGCCCTGGCGTTGCAGTTCGCGTACGATTGCCGAGCCTACCATGCCGCGATGTCCGGCAACGTAGATTTTATCTTGCTTTTGCATAAGGCTTGCTTTTTTTGGGGGGTCTGACAGGTCTGATTTGTCTGATTTGTCTGATTTGTCTGACGGGTCGGACGGGTCGGACTGGTCGGACGGGTCTGAATGGTCTGACAGGATTATCGCACTATCCCTTTTTCGAGGTATTCGACGAGGTTGGTGCGGACGTGTTCGGAGGCGCGTTCAAGGGCTACTTTCTCCATGTCGGCTTCTACCATGATGCGGACGAGGTTGTCGAAACTGGTCTTGAGAGGGTTCCAGCCTAACTTCTGTCGAGCCTTGGAGGGGTCGCCGAGGAGGTTGACCACGTCGGTGGGGCGATAGAAATCGGGGGATACTTCGACGAGGACTTTGCCGGTGGCGCGGTCGATGCCGCGTTCGTTTTCACCTTCCCCTTCCCATCGGAGTTCGATGCCGGCGTAATGGAAGGCGAGAGTGGCGAAGTCGCGGACGCTGTGCTGCACGCCTGTGGCGATGACGTAGTCTTCGGGTTCGGGTTGCTGCAGGATGAGCCACATGCACTCCACGTAGTCGCGGGCGTAGCCCCAATCGCGAAGGCTGGAGAGATTGCCGAGATAAAGTTTATCCTGCTTCCCTTGCGCAATGCGGGCTGCGGCGAGGGTGATCTTGCGTGTGACGAAGGTTTCGCCGCGACGTTCCGATTCGTGATTGAAAAGAATACCCGAGCAGCAATACATACCGTAAGCCTCGCGATACTCCTTGACAATCCAGTAGCCGTAGAGTTTAGCCACGGCGTAAGGGCTGTAGGGGTGGAAGGGGGTATCTTCATTCTGTGGCACCTGCTCCACTTTGCCGTAGAGTTCGGAGGTGGAAGCCTGGTAGATTCTGCAAGATTTCTCAATGCCGGCGGCTCGTACTGCCTCTAATATTCGGAGGACGCCTACGGCGTCGGTGTTGGCGGTATATTCCGGCACGTCGAAACTTACCTGCACGTGGCTCTGCGCCGCGAGGTTGTAGATTTCGTCGGGACGCACCTTTCCGATTACTTTGACGAGACTCATGGAGTCTGCCATATCGGCATAGTGGAGGTGGAAATGGGGTTTACCCTCAATGGCGGCGATACGTTCGCGAAAATCGGTAGAAGAGCGGCGAATGATGCCGTGTACCTCGTAGCCTTTTTCAAGGAGAAACTCAGCGAGGTAGGATCCATCCTGACCTGTGACGCCGGTGATAAGAGCAGTCTTCATTGCAAAGCGGGGTTGTGGGCTATGTGGAGTAAATGTTGGAGGGAGTCGCGGTTGGATGGAGACTCTCCGAGTCCGCGAGTCAGCGCCGAATGGCGGTGAACGTCGCTGCCGGTGAGGTCTGCCATGCCGTTTTTGAGGAGCCACTCAGCCTTTTTACGGGCTGTTTCGCCATACATTCCGATAAGTGACATCATATTTATCTGAAAGAGGATACCGCGCTTCTTAAGGCGCTTATAGTCGTGCTCATTCATATATCGGTATCGCTCGGGGTGGGCGAGAATAGGGGTGTAATCCTTATCGAAGATATCGTCGATGATATCGTCGAAATTCATGGGTGGGGAGAAGTAAGAGGTTTCCACGAGGAGATGCTTCCCCTCCTCACCGATAGGGAGGAGGATACCCTGTTCGAGTCGTTCCTCAAAGAGGGCATCGAGCATATTTTCAGCCGCCAGCCGGAGTTGGATGGAGCCGTTGTATTCGTTACACAGTTCTTCGAAGCGGGCGCGCAACTTTTCCGGATCGTTTGGGAAATCCTCCATGATATGCGGAGTGAGCCAAACTTTCCTTACACCTAAATTTTCGTAAGTGGAGAGCACCTGCAGGGCTTGATCCATCGAGGGGATACCGTCGTCGACGCCGGGGAGAATGTGCGAGTGCCAGTCGGTGAAACCATCCGGAAGTCCCGCTTTCTGCAGGCTGTCGACTCTCTTTTTAAATGGCCAGAATCCCATAAGCATTTAGTGAGGGTTAATATTACGGCAATGAGGGTGAGTCAAAATTTATCATTTTGAAGCACCCTCTTTGGTAGCCGATAGGATTAAAAAATATAATTTAATCAGGTGGCGGTTATTCTTCGAGCGACTGATAGTTGCCGTAGGAATAATAACTGCTCTTGGAACTTTCGGTGCCGTTGAGCAATACACTCATGCGGCGCAGTTTTTTATCCTGATGCAATTGGATTACGTCCTTTATGGCGCTACGTTCGAGCAATCCGGCGCGCACTACGAAGAGAGTGGCGTCAGCGAAGCGGTTGATAAGTTGCGTATCGACCACGATGTTGACCGGCGGGCAGTCGATCATGATGATATCATACTGATCGCGTACCGAATCGAGGAGATCGCCGAAGCGGTTATCCTCAAGGAGTTCGGCGGGGTTGGGCGGACGCTTGCCGATCGGGATTACGAATACACCGGGGCAGGTGTCGGACTCATAGGTAATTTTCGACGGGTCTTCGACTTTTCCGGTGAGGAATGACGATAGACCGCGTGTTGGAGAGCCCACATAATTTGAGAGCGAGCCGTGGCGGAGGTCGCCGTCGATGAGGAGTACGCGTTTATTCTTAAGTGCGAAAGAAGCGCCGAGGTTGAAGGTGACGAGCGACTTTCCGGATCCGGGGTTGAAAGAAGTGACTGCGATGATGGAGTGTTCCTCGTTGCGTCCAAGCATGAGGTCGATATTAGAGCGGACCACACGGAAAGCCTCGTTGGGGACATCGCGCTTGCCTGCCGCCACGATGATCTTCGGGGTGTCGATATCTTTCTGGCGCGCCTTCTTGCTCTTGAGGAGAGCCCGGATGCGCTTTCGACTGCCGATTTGGGGAATCTCGCCGATGAATGGCACGGGGAGATTGTCGAGGTCGCGGCGGCTTCGGATTTTATTGTCGCTGACATCCACGATATAGATACCCACGGCGGGGATCAGGATGCCGAGGAGGAATGCAGCCATGATGATGCTCGTGGTCTTCGGCGCCACCGGGAGGTTAGAGCCGAAGGGGGGAGTGATGATTCGAGTGTTGTAGGCATTGAAAGCCTGAGAGAGGTCAGTCTCCTCGCGTTTTTGCAGGAGGTAGAGGTAGAGTTGCTCCTTTATGGCCTGGTCGCGCTTGATAGTGCCGAGATATTTGGCCTGAGAGGGGGCGTTGGCGAGTTGGTTCATGTTATTTCCCTGGGCGTTCTGAAGACTCTTCATGTTGGCTTCGAGAGTGCCGACGTAATTACTTACGGAGCGGCTGAGCGCCTCGCGCATGCCGTTGACCTGCACATTATACGTCTCCACCACAGGATTTTCGGAGCCTGAATTGGCAATGAGATTATCGCGAGTGAGGAGGAGAGTATTGTATTCCTTGACGAGAGTCTCAAGGCCGGTGTTGCCTACGCCTGTGAGTACGGGCACCACCTTATTGGCGTTGGCGGGATTATTGATGTAATCGCGCACGTACTTAGCCATTGACAACTGATTGGCAGCCTCGATGAGACCGCGGTTTACCTGTGCTGTCTCTTCGAGTTGGATGCGGGCAGTCTGTTCGATATCAGGGATATGGTTGGCAGACTGGTAATCGGCGATGTCGGAATCCACCTCGTTAAGTTCCTTGATGAGCATAGCGAGGCGATCATTGATAAATTCGCTGGTGGCGATAGCCATTCGGTTTTTGTCGCGCACCCAGAATTCGTTGTAGACTTCCACTACGGTGTTGAGCACGTCGGCGGCGCGTTCGCGGCTGGGATCCTTCATGGAGAGGTCGATAACCTCGGAATCGGAATCGGCGAGGTCAGCGTTAAGGAGCGCCGAGTAAGCCTCGATAGCGCTGTGCTGCGAAGAGACGCTCACCACGAGGGTGATGGGTTCGGTACGATTATTGGTGTACTTGCCGTTGGGCGAAATTATAAATTCACCCACGGGAGTGCGGACCTTATTATTGAAGGCGATTTTGCCCTTGATAGACTTATCAAACGACTCCTTATCCCCCTTGGTGTTGAAGCCCTCGAAGTGATAGAGTGTGAAGGTGTCGTCGGGGTTCAGATCCATGCGGAAAGAAGCCGAAGGGAATCCGGTGTCGGATTCGCGATGGATGTCGGATGGAGCGGAAGTACCGTAGACGGTGACGTTGTGAGGGAGTTTTCTGATTTTCTGGCTCACGGTGAGGTTGAGTCGGTTTACGACTTCCTGCATCACAGCGGGCGACTTAAGGCTGACGAGTTCGTTATAGACATTGCTGTTGCCACCGCCGAGACCGAAACTTTTGAAAGCGTTGGTGATGTCGGAGATGCCGCCCCCCTCGCTGTCTTGGACAAGCACCTGCATGGTGCGTTCGTAGACGGGTTGCTGGCGTATTACGTAGGCTGCGCCTAAAGCCACGCAGAAGAAGATGGAGAGGAAAAACCATTTCCACTTAGCGAGGCAAGAGATAAAGAAATCTTTAAGGGAGAATGTTGAGTCTTCCTCTTGGAATCCTAACGGTTGATTCAAATTATCCATTTTTATTTCTTGACGAGGTTAGCGACGAGGACGGCTACGGAAGTGAGTACTGAAACGATGCTGACCCAGAATCCCGCCGACATAGTTGTATTGGCGTTGACGGTGGTCTGGCGTTTGCGGAAATCGTTGGGTTCGACGTATATTATGTCGTCCTGGTTGAGATAGAAGGCGGGGCTTTTATAAAGATCCTTTCCGGAGGTGAGGTCAACGACGTAGACCTTTGTTTCATTACCCTCCTTGCGCAGTACGCGCACGTTTTCGCGGTTGCCCTGGATGTCGAGGTCGCCGGCGATGGCGATTGCGTCGAGGATCGTGATCTGATCGCGGTTGAAAGTGTAACGTCCCGGGGTCTTTACCTCGCCGAGGACGCTGACACCGCTATTTACGAACTCCACGGTGACGGTGGGGTCTTTGATGAGATTTCTGCCCATGAGTTCGCCCTTAATGAAGCCTGCCACTTCGGAGCGGCTCATTCCCTCCACGTGAATGGAGCCGAGCACCGGGAAATCGATGTTGCCCTCCGGAGATACGGTGTAGGCGCCGAGTCCTTCGGTAGTGGACGGGTAGCCGGTGGCTGATGTGCCGCTATAGACGGCTGCATTCTGACCGATACGGGTTGTGACCACCGGGAGGTTGAAGATGCTTGCCAACTGCGGATCCTTAGAGGCTACGATGATCTGAAGTTTGTCGTCGGGTTTGACGGTGATGTAGCGTTGATTCTGCGCTTCGATAACCATTACCTGGTCGAAGTCCTGAAAATAGCCTACGTTTTTTGGTGTGGAGCAACCTCCCAGCATGGCAGAAGCCGTGATGGCGAGGGCTGCGGTCCATATATGTATCTTCTTATTCATATTGGGCGATATTGTTTATATCTCTGAAATATGATATTAAACTTACTTAAAAAGATAAGACTCCTAAAAGATAAGACTCCTAAGAAGTAACGCGATTTGACGGGATTTATTGGAGCGGGAATGCCCTGAGGGGATCAAAATCGTCAAGTCAGGAGAAGAGTTTGGTGTCGAGGCGTCGTTCGCGACGTCGAATTGCCGAGGTGAGGATCATATTTCCGATAGTCCAGACTAAGAAATCGATCAGCACGATCCAAGAAACTCCGAGCGGGATTGCCGAGAGGAAGAGATTGAGCGCAATAAAGAGGAGGGCGATGATGAGGATCACCACGAGAGTGGCTCGGGTGGAGAGGCCCATATAAAGGAGTTTATGGTGAATATGGCATTTATCGGGGAGGAAGGGGTTGCGCCTGCGCACGATGCGGTGGAAGAAGACGCGTAACTGGTCGAACATCGGCACCACGAGCGGACTGAGCGCCATGATGATGGGTTTCACATCCTGCAGGCAGCCGCCGTAGTTTTCGATATTGGTGACCTCGATGCCCATGAAGGCGAGCACGAGTCCGTTGGTGAGTGCGCCGGTATCACCCATAAATATTTTCTTATGCTTATCGACGCTGCCAAAGATGTTATAATAAAGGAAGGGGAGAAGGCATCCGCCGGCGGCGAAAGTAATCATTGAATATATATAATGCCCCGAAGAGTAGCATACATAACCATAGAAAAGCACCGGAATCAGAGTCAGGGTGCCGGAGAGCCCGTCGATACCGTCGATGAGATTGAACGAATTCATGATGTAGACGATGATGAGTATCGTGAGAGCCCAAGCAATCCAGTCGGGGAGGAGTGTTATTCCCAAGAATCCGTCGAGGTTGCTGATGAGTATGCCGGCGCGAGCGATAAGGATGCCCACTATTATCTGGAATATAAACTTGGTGCGGTAGCGCACTTCGACGAGATCATCGGCAATGCCCACCATAAACATACATATCATTCCGCAGAAGAGGAGGAACATTCCGTTGACATCCTTCTTGAGGAGCATTATCATTTCGGGGAGGGACTCGGTGCGAGTGAGCGCGAGCACGAGGAGCACAGCGAAGATGATGGAGGGAGCGAACGAGACACCCCCGAGCCGCGGCACTGCCCCGGAATGAATCTTGCGTTCACCGGTGCTGTCGAAAAGATGCAACTTGTGCGCCACAAACAGGATCTGAGGGATGATACAAGCCACTGCCGCAAATCCGAATGCGAATGTGAGAATATTATCGATTAACCAATTATTCATAGGGTATGGGGGCGGAATTACATCAGCGCATTTTTTTTGCAATATAATTCAAGTCTGCAAATTTAAGTATATTTTTTGAGTAAAAAGCAAAAAATATAGAAAAATTGCAAAATTACTTTATCACTTTACGGATTGCGGCTACGATACGTCGCACCTGAGCCTCTCCGACCCAGGGTCCCGCGGGGAGACAGATACCGGTTTTGAAGAGTTGGTCGGAGACGCCGTTGATGTAAGCCGGGGCGTTGCGGAATACGGGTTGGCGGTGCATCGGTTTCCAGAGGGGACGCGACTCGATGCCCTCTTTGGCAAGAGCCACTCGCAAAGCCTCGACGTTGCGGTCGGGCTGGCAATCGGTGACTGCCGAAGTGGCGCTGTGGGTGACGCCGGCGGCTCCCCCCACGGCTCCCTTCACCACATCCTTATATACATCCTCTTCCCCTTCGATATGGAGATCGGGCGCGAGAACCGCAGTGCAGAGCCAGAAGTTGGAATCGGCTTCCGGCCAGGGGTTGGAATGGATGGTGATACCCTTCACGTCGGCGAGCAACTCCCGGTAGAGATCCTGCACGTGGCGGTGATGGGCGATGTGTTCGTCGAGAACGGTCATCTGTCCGCGTCCGATTCCGGCGCAGATGTTTGACATGCGGTAATTGTATCCGATCACCTCATGCTGATAATAGGGGTAACTTTCGCGCGCCTGGGTTGCATACCATAATATCTCGCGGGCGCTCTCGGCATCGCGGCAGATAAGGGCTCCGCCGCCGGAAGTGGTGATCATCTTGTTGCCGTTGAATGATAGAATGCCGTAATCGCCGAAAGTGCCGAGAACCTGTCCGGCGAAAGTGGAGCCGAATCCTTCCGCGGCATCTTCGATTACCGGGATGCCGTAGCGGTGTGCTATCTCCATGATGCGGTCGATACGGTAGGGCATTCCGTATAGAGCCACGGGGATGATCGCTTTGGGGAGATGCCCTGTTTTATCGCGGCGGTCGATGATAGCCTTCTCCAGCAGGTCGGGGTCGATATTCCACGACTCCGGTTCGGAATCCACGAAGACGGGGGTGGCGCCGACGTAGGCGACAGGGTTAGCCGAAGCGCAGAAGGTGAAGGACTGCACTATGACTTCATCACCCGCTCCGATGCCGCAGGCTATGAGGGCGAGGTGAATGGCTGCGGTGCCGGCGGAGAGCGCCACGACCTTACGGTCGAGAGCGGGGGCGTCGGCGCGGTGATTGACGAAATTCTCGAGATCAGCCTCGAAGCCGTTGACATCCGGACCGAGAGGCACCACCCAATTATCTTTAAAAGCATTAATGATGAAATCAATTTCGCGCCCGCTCATGTGGGGCATGCAGAGTAAGATTCTTTCGTCAGTAGGCATTATAAACAAATTTTTTCCAAAGTTACCTAATTTATCTGAAATTTGAAATCAAAATGCGCGGAAATGTATAAAAAAGTGGTGCTAAACAAGGCGGAATGGGGAGTAAATATATAAAATAGCGCTATTAAACAAAACGGAAGGGAAAAATGTTTACATTGGGTAATAGTTTTTTTGAAAATATACTCAAAACATACTCAAAACATACTCAAAAAACTACTCAAAAAACTTACTCAAGACAGTAAACTTATACTCAATACTCAAAATCTACTCAGAAAAAACAGACTTATGGAAACCAAAGATAGGGGTACAGAAAATATACAACAGACTACAGGAAATATATCACTGCAAGGTGAAAAAGTTGACGCTCGCCGGCGCCCGCTGATATTGGTGAGTAATGATGACGGCTACCGGGCGCGCGGAGTGCACTGCCTGACAGAACTTCTGCAGGAATTTGCGGATGTTGTGGCAGTGTGTCCGGAGGGTCCGCAATCTGCCAAATCTATGGCACTGACGGCAGGGGAGGCGCTGCGGATAAAGAAATTGGATATCTATCGCGAGCGTGAACCCGAAGTGGAATGGTATCATGTGAACGGCACGCCGGTAGACTGCGTAAAGATAGCGATGCACACCATACTTCGCGGCAGAGTGCCGGATCTTGTATGCACCGGAATCAACCACGGATCGAACGCGGCGGTGAATGTTGTGTACTCCGGCACCATGGGGGCGGCTTTCGAGGGGTGTGCGTTCGGTATCCCCTCATGCGGTTTCTCGCTATGTGACCACTCTGCCGATGCCGACTTCAGCGAAATGCTCCCGTATGTGAAAGAGGTGGTGAAGAAGATGCTTGAGAAGGGTGTGCCCGAAGGGGTGTGTCTGAATATGAACGCACCGCAAGGGAAAATCTCCGGGATAAGGCAGACGGTGGGTTGCCGCGGTCACTGGAGCGATGAATATGAAGAATATACAGATCCGCAGGGTAAGAAATTCTATATGCTCACGGGGAAATTCGTGAACGACGAACCCGACAATCCGGATACTGACGACGCACTCCTGGCGGCAGGCTATGCCACGCTCGTGCCCGTAAGGCTTGACCCCACGGCAGCCGACTGCAGATTTCTCGACTGAAGAGAATCCGGAAATGGGGCGAAGGCTAACTTAAATCCGGCTGAAAAATATAACAAATTGACAAAAAATAGTTGAATGAAATTTGCAAAAATCAAGCGATAAAAGTAATTTTGCACTTTCAATCAGCGATTCCCGGAATTATTACTTATGAAAATATTTTCATCCGATGCTCTACGTGAGATAGACACATCGACGTGTGAGACTCAAAGCATAGACTCAATAGAACTTATGGAGCGCGCGGCGAATGCCGCGTGCTACGAGATTATATCCCGGTTTCTGCCATCGCAGCGCATAGTGATTATCGCGGGGCCGGGCAATAACGGGGGCGACGCGCTTGCCATAGCGCGCCTGCTCATAGAGCGCAATTACAAGCATATAGAAGTATTTCTCTTCAATATCAAAGGACACCTCTCGCACGACTGCGATGAGGAACGCAAGAAACTCATCACGATTGACGGCATCGACTTCACAGAAGTGACGCGAGAGTTCACGCCTCCGTATCTGGGAGAGAACGATGTGGTGATAGACGGGCTTTTCGGCTCGGGACTCACCGAGGGTCTGCAGGGGGGCTTCGTGATGCTTGCCCGCTATATCAACGACTCGGGAGCGTACGTGATTTCGATCGACATCCCCTCGGGGATGAAAGGGGAATGGAATGTAGATATGGCGCGCCGCGATATGGTGCACGCCGACCTTACGCTCACCTTCCAATTGCCCAGGCTCTCCTTCTTCTTTGAAGAGAACTCCGAAGTGATCGGCGAATGGAAACTCCTCGACATAGATCTGGACCAGGAGAAGATAAAGAGTATTCCTACCGACTTCATGCTTGTGGAGGCGCGCAGTGTGCGTCCGTTGCTGCGCGAGCGGCGCCCTTTTACCGGGAAGCGCGACTACGGCTCGGCGCTGATATTCGCCGGGTCGATAGGTATGATGGGAGCCGCCGTGATGTGTTCGCGCAGTTGCCTGCGTTCGGGAGCGGGTCTCGCCACGGTGCACAGCGCCTATTGCGGAATGCAGATTCTGCAGACGGCGGTGCCGGAAGCGATGTTCGAGCCTGACCGCAACGAGCATGTGATTTCCGATATGAGCGTGCACCACACTCACCAGGCGGTGGCGGTGGGTCCCGGCATCGGTACGCATGAGGTGACTATCAATGCGCTCGAAGCGCTGCTGAAGAGTTGCGATCACCCTCTGCTGCTTGACGCCGATGCTCTCAACTGCATCTCGATGCGTCCGTCGCTGCTTACGATGTTGCCCCGCAACACCGTGATTACTCCGCATATCGGAGAATTCGACCGCCTGTTTGGCGAACACAAGACGAGCGAAGAGCGACTGCACAAGGCGCGGGAAATCGCACGCTACTACAATATTATCGTGGTGCTCAAGGGGCACTATACGATGACAATCCGTCCTACGGGTAAGGTATACTTCAACTCCACGGGCAATCCCGGCATGGCGACTGCCGGAGCGGGCGACGTGCTCACCGGGGTGATCGCCGCCTTCATGGCGCAGGGGTATCGACCGGAACATGCCGCCACAATCGGCGTGTACGTGCACGGACTCGCCGGCGACATTGCCGCACGGGAGTATGGTGAGGTAGGTATGACTTCGTCAGACATAGCCAACAATATCGGCAGAGCCGTGCAGATGATCATCAACCGCGAGCCGCTACCCAATCCGCTATTTGCGTAATCAGGCGGCGGAGCCGCAGTTTATAAGTTTATAGGGGCAGCGCCGCAGTTTATAAGTTTAAATATATAGTGATCAACTCATAAACTGATAAACTGATAAACTGATAAACTGATAAACTCATCAACACATCAACTCACATACGGAAATGAAACACTTCAGCATACGCCATTTCGCATCAGCCGCGCTCATAGGAGCGGCACTTCTGCCGGGCATCGCCGATAGCGGCGCACTCGCTCAGCAGACCAAGATACTCACCGCCGACAAGCATAACGAATACGGGCTGGTGTACTCCCTCCCCGTGACGGCACTTGAAATTACGGTGACAGCCCGCAAGGAGACTCTGATAGCGGGACCATACGCCAATTACTCCAAGAAATATCTCGCCGCCGAGAATCCGATTATGGAATCGGGCGAGAAATGGACTCTGCTGAATGTGGAGGTGACCCCTTACGGGGCGATCGACCCGGAGGTGAGGTATCTGATGCAGTTGAAGCCCGGAGCCACCACCTTTATAGGTGTGGACCGCGATGGCATGCTCCTCACGGTGAATAAAGAGATTGAAGAGACATCGACACCGGGACGTCCCGCGGCGGCTGCAGAGGAGACGGCATACTATGACGGACGCGAATATCTGCAATTTGTGGATGAAGACTTCATCGCCTCGCAATCCAAAGCCAAGCAGGCAGAGATGCTTGCCGAAAATCTGATGGATGTGCGCGATGCGTATCTCTCTCTGACGCGTGGCACAGCCGACACGATGCCGGTAGACGGCAAGCAACTCGAACTTATGCTCACCTCACTCAAGGAGCAGCAGCGCGCCATGACGGCAGCATTCACGGGATGTTCTTACAGTGAGACCGTGACGCGCACCTATACATACGTGCCTGAGGAGGATACATCGATGACACTTTTTAGATTTTCAGACTTCAAAGGTTTCTGCGGACCGCAGGATTATGCCGGCGAACCGGTGGAACTGCGTGTGAATGTCACTGCCGAAGGTAAACTCCCGGTGGACGCCAACGGCAGAGAGAAGGAATTGCCTAAGGACGGATTGCGATATGCGATACCGGGTGAGGCTCAGATCACACTCTCGTATCGAGGTCATCAGGTATTTAATGATGAATTGGAATTCGCACAGTTCGGCTGTGTGTTCGCACTCTCACCGGGGCTCTTCACGGATAAGAAATCGCCATCGTATGCAGTGTTTGACCCGGTGACGGGCGGACTGCGCGAATTAGGCACACTCGCCAGATGAGTTTATGAGTTTATCAGTTGAGGAGTTGAGGAGATAAGAAGAAAATAAGAAATGGCAGAAGCGCTTACCTTATATCAGTTTACGAATCTACTGACGCGGCATATCAATGCCGCGCCGCAACTGATGGGGCGTTGGGTAGTGGTGGAGATAGCGCGCATCGGGATGAGCGGGCCGCACTGCTATTGCGAATTTATCGAGAAAGATGCGCGTGGCGCTACGATAGCCAAAATCAAGGGTACGATATGGGGAAATGTCTGGCGCCGTCTGAGCGCTAAATTCTATCAGGCTACGGGCAGGCAGATCGGTGCCGGGATGAAGGTGATGTTTAATATGTCGGCATCACATTCGGAGGCTTACGGATTGAGTGCCAATGTGCACGATGTGGATCCCGCCTACACCCTTGGCGATGCCGAGCGTCGACGCCGGGAGATTCTTGAAATGCTCACCCGCGAAGGGTTGATAAACAGCAACCGCAATCTCCGGCTGGTATATAATCCTCAGAAAATAGCGGTGATATCGGCAGCCGGTGCGGCAGGCTACGGCGACTTCATGCATCAGATCGAGACATCGGGATTCTCATTCTATCCATTGTTGTATCCGGCGGCGATGCAGGGTGTGCGCACAGCCGAGAGTGTGATTCAGGCGCTCGATCGTGTGGAGATGGCGGTAGACTTCTGGGATTGCGTGATAATAATACGGGGCGGAGGGGCTACGGATGATCTCAACTCATTTGACGATCCGCAGTTGGCGCGCCGTGTCGCGGAGTGCCCGCTGCCGGTGATAGTGGGTATCGGGCATGAGCGCGACCGCACGGTGCTGGATGAGATAGCCCACACCCGGTGTAAGACCCCTACGGCAGTGGCGGCGTTCCTTATAGAGCGTCTGCAGGCGTGTGAGAATCATGCCGTGCAACTCACTCAGTCGGTGGTAGACTTTACGCGCAATGCTATTGCAGGCGAGGAGCGCAGGCTCTCACACATCGGGGCGTTGCTGCCACTTATTGCTCCACGCAGGCTTGAGAGTGAGGCGCATCGTCTGGCAGAACTCCGCAGTAATATAATCCGGCTCACTGATACGCGTACGCGTGGAGCATCTCAGGCACTGACGGTGCTTGCCTCAAGGATTATTGCGGTGGCGAGCGATACGATATTGCGCCAGAAGGAGCGATTGACGCTGACACCGCGAGTGATGCGTTCGGCGGTGGAATCGAGGATAATGCTTGAGACGGACCGCCTTGTCGCGAAGAAGAATTTAGTGGATGTGCTGAGTCCGACAGCAACGCTGCGCCGGGGATATTCGATAACGCGTGTAAACGGGAAGGCAGTGCGTTCGGTAGCGGACGTAAAACCCGGCGATAGGATAGAAACCACACTTGCCGACGGCACAATCACCGGTATTTGCGAGGGGTAAGATATTATAATTCTGAGAAACAGGACATTAATACTGAGAGATGAGATATTAAAAAACTATCCTCGACAAGGGAAAACTATTCCCGAAAGAATTATCGAATCCTGCCGTATTTATTGAAAACTCACCGATAACGACCTGAAAAAATGGAAGATATAAAGAATATGACCTATACGGACGCAGTCAACGAATTAGACCGCATAGTAAACAAGATGCAATCACCGGACTGCGATATCGACCTTTTGGCATCCTATACGAGCCGTGCGCTCGCTCTGCTCACACATTGCAAGCAGAAACTGCACACCACAGAAGAAGAGGTGCGCCAATGTCTCGACGCCCTCTCCGAATCATGAATCTTTAAAATTTATAATTTCAATGCCGCGAACGCTCACTTTTTGTGACACGTGGTCTGCAATGAGGGAGAATCAGGAAGGCTCCTTCCAGTCGCCGTTGGATTTGATGAGGTCAATCAGGGCGGGGAGAGCATCAGCCGTGGGGAGATTCTTATTGATGAGAGTCTTCCCCTTGTAGATACTGACTCTGCCGGGGCCTGCTCCTACGTAGCCGTAATCGGCATCTGCCATTTCACCCGGGCCATTGACGATACATCCCATCACACCGATCTTAAGACCTTTGAGGTGGGAGGTGGCGCGTTTTACTTCGGCTAAGGTATCCTGCAGTCGGAAGAGTGTTCTGCCGCATCCCGGGCAGGCGATATACTCCGTCTTGCTGAAGCGCAGCCGGCACGCCTGCAGTATTGCGAGAGCGAGGAGATTGACTTCATCGGCAGAAAGCGCATCGGCATGTATGGATATGGCGTTGGCGTAGCCATTGAGGAGGAGCGCACCGAAATCTGCGGCGGCCTTGAGACGTATGATATCTTTATCGGCATCATCATAATTCAAAGAGATGATGACGGGAGAAGTGCCCCCCTTCTGATAATAACGCTCCATCCATGCACTCATCTCGCCTACAGGATTGATGTGGCGGGAAGTGAGGATAATAGGAGAGCCGGTCAAGCGGATGGCAACGGCGGGGTCGGAAGAGGCATCGATGCTGACGGCGGAGTCAGGCAGGGCGAGGTCATAACCTATCACGAGAGGCCACGGAGTCTTGCCGAGCCCATCAGCCGGCACCGCCTTATCGCGCAGCGGAGAATCGGCGGAAGAGAGGGTTGAGTCGGGGGCGACGACGGGGGCGTGACCTTCGCGGGCAGTGATATAATCGCGCAGCGCTATCGCCACGGGAATTTCATTCTCGGGAGGCTCGGAGAGAGATACGCGTATTGTGTCGCCGAGACCTTCGGCAAGCAGAGTGCCGATACCTGCCGCACTCTTGATGCGGCCATCTTCACCATCGCCTGCCTCAGTGACGCCGAGATGCAGGGGGAAGTTCATACCCTCCTTCTCCATTTCCCTGACAAGCAAACGCACGGTGGCGACCATCACTACCACATTGGAAGCCTTGATTGAGATTACGATATTGTGAAAATTCTCCTCGACGGCTATGCGGAGGTATTCCATCACCGACTCTACCATTCCGGCGGGAGTGTCGCCGTATCGGCTCATGATACGATCGGAGAGCGAACCGTGGTTTACCCCCAGGCGGATTGCAGTGTTATTCTCACGGCAAACGTTGAGGAAAGGGATGAAAGTGTCGCGAATCTTCTGAATCTCTTCGGCATACTCCTCATCAGTGAAATCGAGTTTGAGGAATGTGCGCGCGGCGTCGACGAAATTACCGGGATTGATGCGCACCTTGCGGCAGGTGCGTGCGGCGGTAAAAGCCGCTTTCGGGTTGAAATGCACATCAGCCACAAGAGGGATGTCGACACCGAGAGCCTTTACAGCCTCGTCGATAGGAGCCATATTTTCGGCTTCCGCTACTCCCTGAGTGGTGAGTCTGACGAGGTGGGCACCTTCGGCGGCGATTCGCGCTATCTGACGTGCGGAAGAGGTGGTGTCGAGAGTGGATGTATTTGTCATGGATTGAATCCGGATCGGAGAGTCCCCTCCGATAATGACGTCAGATCCCACTCTGACAGGATGACTGTATCTACGTTTATAATTATATCGCGACATTTTATATATCAAGAAAACAGGTTAGTGATTACGAAAAATTAATTGAAGAGGGCTTCGGTGAGAATCACGCAGATGAATCCTACGATTTCGCCGGCGATGGTCTGCATCGGGGTGTGTCGCCAGAGCCAAACGCGGGCGGCGCCGAGGAGTCCGGCGGCGATGACGGCGGCTATGACCCATCCCCAGAGATTATAGGCGGGTAATCCGTAATGATTGAGTATCATCAGCATGGCGATAAATCCGCCGATACCGGCGCCGTGAGCCGAAATTTTCCACTTGAAATTTACGATAAGGTTGATTGCAGTGGCTACGGATGCACCGATATAGAAGAGACCGACCCAGTCGGGGAGTCCGGTGCGGGTGAGATAGATGCCGCATGCGAGCAGACAGGCTGCGGTGATAATGTAGGGGAAAAGGCGATCGCTGCGTCGGGTAAGCGCCATATCCTTCACATCGCCGAATTTGGTGAGCACGAATATCGCCGCCGAAGGGATCACCCCGGTGATGGCGAAAACGATACCCGTAATAAGCCATTTGGAAGCAGCCGGAGCGTAGGAGAACATCGACAGCATGAATACGGCAATGATGCCGTAGGTGGGCACGACTACCGGAGAGAGTACCCACGAAAGGAAGTGGCTTATGATAGTGATGATGCCCGGGGGAGCCTCGGGGGGCACGGGGTCGTCGGAAGAAGGCTCATTGATGCCTGCATCGGCGGGCGGTGCGGTAGCCGCGTAGATTTCGGTCTGTGCGGAGGGCGCAGTCTCCTCCTGAGCGGAGGGTGTCTGTGCCTGAGATGATACGGAGCCATCCTGCTGCTGAGGCGACTTCTCCGCCGACAAATCCTTTTCGGCAGGGCGACGTCGGTCGTTGCCCCAGGGGTAATAATCGGATATATCCGGTTTGATATTCATGACAGATTCTTATTAGAGGTTTGCCCCGCCGGTCATCTTGAGGAATTTGGCGGGGATGGGGGTTTCGAAGCGCATATCCTTACGTGTGACGGGATGTGCGAAACGCAGTGTGCGTGCGTGGAGAGCGAGTCGATTGATGGGACTTGACTTGGCGCCATACTTGCGGTCGCCCGCGATGGGGTGTCCGAGTTCCTTAGCGTGCACGCGGATCTGATTCTTGCGTCC
This sequence comes from uncultured Porphyromonadaceae bacterium, assembly GCA_947177015.1. Classification (GTDB taxonomy): domain Bacteria; phylum Bacteroidota; class Bacteroidia; order Bacteroidales; family Muribaculaceae; genus Lepagella. The sequence goes on along the minus strand of CAMWSV010000014.1, from coordinate 3,183 downwards.
GGTATCGAGCGAGAACTCCACCAAGGTGTAGCCGTTGCCGCGTCCGAGCACTTTGTAGCGGGTGGTGGCGAGTCGCAGACCTTCGCCGGGTTCATTGGATGAATATACTTCAAAACGGGAGGTCTCGCCCAGATAGGAGCGGATTATACCTTCATCCTGTTTGAGGTTGCCTTCGAGCACAGCCACATATCGGCGTTCGAGCACCATATTGTTCCAGTTATGCTGCATCGCTTCCTGAGCCTCGGGCGACTTGGCAAACATCATCAAGCCGGAAGTGGCGCGGTCGAGACGATGGACTACGAATATTTTCTGTCTCGGATCCACATCCTTGACGTAATCCTTGAGGATATTATAGGCAGTGGCTTCTTTCTTCGCGTTGCCGGTGCCCACTGAGAGAAGACCATAACCCTTGTTGACTACGATAACGTCATCATCCTCATAGACGAGTTGCATACGCGGATTGCGGAATACTACGTAAGGACGAGTGACGTTGATCTCAACCCAATCGCCGGGTTCGACGGGAGCGTCAAATTGCGTGGTGACTACGCCATTGATCATGATATGTCCGAATTTGAGCCATTTCTTATGGTCGTTGCGCGGTGTATCCTTGAATTGGTCGGCAACGAAAGATAGCAGACCTTCGGTGAGTTGGGAACGGTTCTGACGGGCCAATATGCGGTCGGGTGCAGAGTCAACGGTTTTTCTGCGATAAGGGCGTGAAGAAGCCATATTAAATTATGATCAGAAAGAGAAGTAAGGAATTACTTCATTACAGATTATACTTAGTAAAAGTAGGATTGCGGCAGACGGCTGTAAAGGAGCGTCTGCAATCCGGCTACAAAATTAACAAACTCCCCTCAATCTTTGCTCATTCGGCGCGAAATTTTTGAATGAAAATGCCATATTTATCATAATCAGTAATTGAGAGGAGTGCTTGAGGCAACCGGAAGCCCTTGAAGATATGAGATCGGTAAGCGGTAGAAGAGAGGAGAGAAGAAGCAAGGAGAGAAGAAGAAGAGAAGAAGCAAGGAGAGAAGAAGAAGATAGAAGTAATAGAGAAGTTATTAAGAAAGCCCCGAGGCAGGGAAAGTGAAGAGAAGAGGAGGTTTAAAAAATAGTCTGCCTCTTTTCCCAAAGAAGCAGACTTACCTTAATCTTAATTTAATACTATGAAAAACACATTGCTAAGTTAATGCTAATTTCTGAAATCACCAAAAAATATGGTGATTTTTATTGAAAATCTTTTATTTTTTGCAATTTAAGGGATTGCAGAAGGTAGAAAAGGGTTAAAAATCAATCTTTTCAACTCTTTTTTAGTATAATCCGCTGAAAATATCTATATTTGAGGAGGAATTCAGACTTCGGGGGCATCACCGGGAGGAGAGTGAATCAGGGGAATATTTTAATAATAAAATAGTATCAGTAATAAAAATTATAGGAGAGTGGAGATACTTTATCACTATCTTTAGCATCATGGGATGTGGGGGCGCGAAATGGCTACTCTGCAGGGGCAGCGGGTGCGTATCTGCAATCCCGGGCGGCATAATAAGGATGCGGGGCCGGATTTTGCAAATGCGCGTCTGGTGATTGATGGCAGGGAATGGGTAGGGGATGTGGAGATACATGTGAAGGCCTCGGATTGGTATCGCCACGGCCACGATAAGGATCCTGCCTATAATTCGGTGATACTGCATATAGTGGTGGTAGACGACCGCCGGATATGTCGCGCATCGGGCGAGGAGATACCTCAGGTGACGGTGCTTATGCCGGAGAAATTTTATGTGACGTACGCGGAATTGACGAAAGATCTGAAGTCGATACGGTGTGGATATCTGCTCGGGACACTCCCCTCTCTCATACGCGAGGATTGGCTTGAATCGCTGGGAGTGGAGAGAGTGCAGATGAAGGCTCAGCGACTGCTCGACTATAATGCCCGTCTCAACGGCGATTGGGAGCAGGCTGTGTTCGTAATGATGGCGCGCGGATTGGGTTTCGGATTAAACGGGTTGCCCTTTGAGATGCTGGCGATGAATCTGCCTCTGAAATATGTGTATCATCATGCTCAGGATCTGATGCAGGTGGAGGCGTTGCTGTTCGGACAGGCAGGGATGCTCAACGCTTGCGACCACCTCTTTGATGATTATTATCAGAGGCTCTGTGTGGAATATGGATTTCTCGCGCGGAAATACGGGTTGCGTCCGATGAATCCTTCAGTATGGAAGTATGCGCGAACGCGTCCGCAAAACTTTCCGCATCGTCGGATAGCGATGCTTGCCCGGGCACTTCACGAAGGGGTGAGGTTTTCCTCCTCGCTGAAAGAAGCGAAGGGTGATTTTGACAAGTTGATGGAATTTTTCTCGATAAAGATTGATGGTTATTGGGGGAGTCACTTCGCGTTCGGATCGGATGCCGGGGAATCGTTGCCGCGATCTTTATCGTATGCGAGCCGGATATTGCTGCTTATAAATGTGGCGTCACCCTTCTACACGGCGTATGCGAGTCTTGACGGAGATTATGTATCGGCAGAGGCATCGGCTCGATTGCTGGCCGGACTTCCGGCAGAGAAGAATTCAAAACTTAAAGTGTGGGAAGAACTCGGATTCAAGGCGGATGATGCCCTGCGCAGTCAGTCGCTGCTTCATCTGCGGGATGAATATTGCGACAAAGGGAGATGTCTGGAATGTAGATTCGGTCATTTCTTCCTGCGGAGGGAATCGAAGCCACAGTTGTGTGAGCGTACGGCTGAGAATATCAACTCTATGCGGCTGTGTATGGAGCCGGTGTGAAAAAATTGTTTAAGCAAGAATTTTCTGAAAAAACGGGGGGATAAATACAAATAGCAAAATGAAAGATAAACTGCTGATTTTTAGCAGTGAGGTGCAGGTGTGGGTGAAAATATGTAAAGAGATATAAAATCGGAGTGGAGAAAGGAGGGATATAAAGTTTCAAAATGGCACTGAAGAAGAAGATAAAAAAAGGTTAAAGTGCTATTAATTAAAGAATTTTGTGGATAAAAAATTTGGAATGATACTGAAAATGTATTACCTTTGCGCGTGTTTTTCATGGTATTAGATTTAAGGTTAGAGGATTAGTTGTCGGGATGACAATTAATCTTTTTTTATTTGCGCTCTTTTATGGTTAGAATCGGGGGCAAAAGCGATGCTTTTGAACGGGACGGCTTCG
>CAMWSV010000013.1 GCA_947177015.1 uncultured Porphyromonadaceae bacterium | reverse complement strand
ATATTATAGATCTTATAAAATTTTTAGAAACGTATTTTGAAGAGTAAATATGGAGGATTGGATTGCAAGTTGTCCGTCTCAATTCAGAGACGAACTAAAACGCGTTATTGATAACCCACCGGGAACTCCGGGATCGGAAAAAATCTATGGTTACGTAATCATGGATGAATTTACACATCCTAATTTCTTCTGTAATGAAGATGGGTCTGTTCCGGGGGTCTATCTATCCAAAGAGGAGAAACTGCTCAGACGTCAGTTTGCCCAGGCATGGGGGAGATATGCAGAAGCGATGACTTGCAAATACCTTGTAGAAAAGGGTTATCCGATCCGTGAGATGAATTGGCGACCTTCAAGTAATAAGAAAGGTCCTGGAAAGGGCGAAATAGATATAATAACTCAGAAAGGCAACAGAATGATATTTGTGGAGGTTAAGGCCCGATGTGGCAGACATTCCGACCCTTGGGAGTCGATAACTTCTCAAAAGATCAATAGACTTTGTCGGGGAGCAGATCTCTATCTTAAATTGCAACCTTACATCTACGAATATCAATTTGATATAGCCTTATATTCCGGAAATTATATAGAATATGATTTCGAATATATCGAGGACGCCTTCATGGCTCCCTTGCGAACTATTCACTGAGTTCGTCCCGGTTTCATAAATTATAGTTTTTGGGAGAAAAATCATAATGGATATACTTAATATACCTTGAGAATTACTCTTTATGTTCTTGCCTTTTCAGATAATCTCTGAGTAGATGCTGATATATCATCTTTTTGAACAGGCTACATTCTCCCTCATATAAAATTTATATTTCCATCTCAAAAAATTTGTTTAACTAAGAACCTTTTTTGAAGTGGAAATGTTATATTATTGAAAGATGAAAATAAATCGTTTCATGATGTTAGGTTAGTTGAAAAGTTAAGTATTATGGAAAACAGCACTGCGATGCCTTGTGAAAGGCGTCGCAGTTTTTTTATCTCCATAATCTTGGATATCCTCATTTTTGTGAAATAGATCCTAAATTTACGGAATATAAAGAAGAGGGGGTGCCGAACTTGGCAACCCCTCTTTTTAGTTATTAGTTTAAATCTTACTGTTTCAAAAATCAGATGTTTTCCGAGATCGCGGGAGTTTCCTGAACTTTCATATCATTCGGCTCACTCTTACCTTCTTTAATGATAAATACACAGAATGCTCCGATTGCAATGGCAATTCCGGCTACAATCATCATTAGGTACTCGGGAGCAACCTCTCCGGGAGTAGAGAGAAGTGAGAGAATCCAGCCTCCAACAAGCGCTGCAATAATCTGAGGCAGACATATAGTGCAGTTGAACAGACCAAGGTATGCTCCGATGTTTCCACCCTTAAGCGAGTTGGTAAGGATTGTAAATGGCCATGCAAGCATAGCAGCCCAAGCGCAACCGATAAGAATAAAACTGATGAAGAGCATGTATTGATTGGTGAAAATACCCATGGTGATGAAACCGATTCCTCCAAGAATCAAGGACAGGAAGTAAGAGAATTTGCGACTCTTGAATCTGGGGAGTACGACTGCCCACAATACTGAGGCGAGAGCCTGAACTGCGTAAAGGATACCTACCCAGTTGCCCGCCTCATTATATTGCGGAGAGGCTGCGTTCAAAACTGTGCGAGATTCAGGTACAAGTTGGGAGGCATTTGAAATCTTATATTCCTTGGCGTCTTCTGTAATTACTTTGCCATCAGCATCAGTAGAAACGATGGCAGCCGATGTAACTGTGGCTTCTCCTTGCAATCTTGACAGATAGTCTACTATCTTTACGTTAGCACTGGAGGGTATAACCAGGCCATCAACACTCAAAGAACGAGCCCCCGCAATTACTTCAGAAAATCTAACCTTGGCGTTGCCTTCATCATTCAGTACGATATGATGATCCTTAACAATAGTATCATTGCCATTAATAACAACGCATGAAGCAGGATAGAATTGATTATCCGCCTCTACACCTTCAGCCAAAAGAGTGCCGTGACTGAGAATCAACTGATTATTGTAATCTGCATTTGTGAGAAGAAGATTCTTTCCCTCGATTTCCCGGTCGCCGTCCTTAAGTGCTGTAACACTTTCTACTGTAGGAGTAGCAAATGCTTTAAGCGCAACAGTATTCGTCGTGTATGTCCACATGAACAGGAATGCGAACCAGCAGAAGAATTGTACCAATCCTACAGTCCAAAAGGTAGAGGGTGCATGTACAAGAAGTTTGAAGAGGTTGGGAGATTCTTTCTTATCTTCTTCTTTATCGTTACCTCCGTTATACTCAGCGTATACATGCGGAGGCCACTCCTTAATTTTAAGTAGAGAATAAACCACACAGATCATAAGGATTATAGCACCGAGATAAAATGCCCAGATCACTGTCTGTGGAACCTCTCCCGTAGGAGCAGTATTTGATAGACCAATTATGCCGAATACAAAAGGCAAAAGAAAACCTACTACAGAACCTGCATTACAAAGGAATGACTGAATACTATACGCCTGTCCTTTTTGCTTCTCATTAACCATGTCGCCCACAAGCATTTTAAAGGGCTGCATCGCCATATTTATAGAAGTATCAAGAAGCATCAATGCAATGAGTCCGAAGATAATTGCACTCTGAACTGTGAAATGGAAACTTCCCGCATTAGGAAGAAGGCACATTACGATTACTGCTACCAGAGCACCGAAAATCAAATAGGGAAGACGTCTGCCAAAACGATTCCACGTACGATCTGAGAACATACCAACCAAGGGCTGCACGATAAGACCCATCAGCGGAGGAAGAATCCAGAAATACGATAAATCATGTGGGTCCGCACCAATGGTGGTGAAGATTCTCGATACGTTTGCACTCTGCAATGCATAAGCGATCTGAACACCGAAGAATCCAAAACTGAGATTCCATAGTTTCCAGAATGACAAATCCGGTTTTGTTTTCATGAGAATATTTAATTTAGATTTTAAGACTTGTTATAAGACTTGTTATAATAGAGTCAGATAGATTCACAATATGAGAAACGAAATGCTTCCAAGTATCTTATTATTATGATCATGCATCTTGAAATGATTATCCCTCCGGGAGTTCTCCTTTTATATCCTTCTCTCCAATTTGAGCGTATAACCATGCTATCTCCTTCTCCCAAAGAGACTCATCAGGAGTTTCCAAGATTAAAGGTATATTATCAAATCGAGGATCATTCATAAGGCGATGGAAAAACTCAGGTCCAAGAGTTCCGCGTCCTATCAGTTCATGTCGGTCGATTCTTGAACCCAAAGCACGTTTGTCATCATTAAGATGCATACCCCGCAAATACTTGAAACCGATGGTTGCTTCAAAATTGTTCCATGTTTTGTTGTATCCTGCCTCTGTCTTCAGGTCATAACCGGCTGAATAAGTATGACACGTATCAACACAAACACCTATCCGCTCCTTATCCTCCACCTTATCGATAATATGAGCCACATGTGCAAAATCCCATCCGAGATTACTGCCTTGTCCGGCAGTTGTCTCTATCACGGCCGTCACACCTTGCGATGCTTCAAGACTCATATTTATTGATTCTGCGATTCTATTCAGACATTCTTCCTCAGAAAGAACATTCAAATGACTTCCGGGATGAAAATTGAGCATCTTGAGACCCAGTAAACTGCATCTGTTTATTTCATCAAGAAATGAATTACGCGACATTTCAAGTTTCTTTGAATCCGGCGACCCAAGATTAATCAAGAAATTATCATGAGGTAAAATAACGTCAGGGTTATAGCCGAACTCTTCACATCTTTTTTTGAATAGTTCTGCTTCATCTTCTGTTATTTTTTTAGAGACCCATCGTGAAGGGTTGCCGGTAAATAATGCAAACGCTTTCGCACCAATTGCATTGGCGTTTAGCGGAGCCGATGACACTCCTCCACTTACACTTACGTGCGCTCCAATATATTTCATAAGAATTTACTTTTCTATAAAATTTTTGGGGAATATACCTCTCTTATGAACGCATTAACGCATAATTACGCAAATTTACAATTTTTTTTGTTAATTAAAGAGCAAATTCCTAAAAAACTCATTATTTCTGCCTGTGGTGTTGGTTTTATTCAGCAAATATAATGTGCGAGTTCAAAAAATTTAGATTATTCAAATAATTTTCTAAAACATTCCTCTACTTTACCAACCTCCACGATTTCTATAGTATAGTTTGCTTTTATACCTTTCAGATTGCTCGTAGGGATAAACACTCTTGAGAATCCAAGTTTTTGAGCCTCTGCAACCCTCTGATCAATTCGTGTCACTGTTCTGATCTCGCCGGAAAGACCTACTTCACCGATAAAAGCGGTTGATCTGGGTATAGAAACATCGAAATTACTTGACATAATTGCAGCAATTACTGCTAAATCCATTGCAGGATCCTGAATCTTCAGTCCGCCTGCTATGTTTAAGAATACGTCTTTCTGCCCAAGTTTGAAGCGCGCGCGTTTCTCAAGCACTGCCAAGAGCATATTCAACCTTCTTTGGTCGAATCCCGTCACGGACCGTTGTGGTGTACCGTAAGCAGCCGAAGCAACCAAAGCCTGAATCTCCACAAGAAATGGTCTTGCTCCTTCAGTAGTCACTCCTATGGTAATACCACTCATTTCATCAACTCGATTATCGGATAGGAGCATCTCTGAGGGATTTGTCACCTCCTTTAGCCCGCGTTCCACCATCTCATAGATTCCAATCTCATTGGTAGATCCAAATCGATTTTTAATTGCTCTGACTATTCGATATAGATACTGTCGATCACCTTCAAACTGCAATACTGTATCTACTATATGTTCAAGTACCTTCGGACCGGCAATTGCTCCGTCCTTATTTATGTGTCCTACAAGGATCACCGGGACTCCGGTCTCTTTAGAATATCTCAGAAACGCAGCGGCACATTCACGCACCTGACTGACACTTCCGGAGGCAGAATCGATTTCGGAGGAGGCTATGGTCTGGATTGAGTCAACCACTACAATTTGAGGCTTTATATTTTCTATCTGTGTGAATATGCTTTCAAGCGAAGTCTCACATAGGATAAAGGTATTGTCAGAGATTTTTCCGAGCCGATCTGCTCTTAATTTCAATTGGGTTGCACTCTCTTCTCCCGATACATAAAGGATCGTCTTATTTCTTATAGAGAGTATATTTTGCAACAATAGAGTTGATTTGCCAATGCCCGGCTCCCCACCGATAAGGATTAAACTACCCGGAACTACTCCTCCACCTAATACTCGATTCAATTCCTTTGAGGGGAACGGTATTCTTGGCTCTTCCAGACTTTGAATTTCAGAAAGTCGCACCGGTTTGCTACTTTCTATGAGTCCTTTACGTTTTCCTCCACGGTTGCTCTTAGCAGAAATTTTTTCTTCAACAAAAGTGTTCCATTCTCCACATGAAGGGCACTTACCCAACCACTTGGGAGAATCATATCCACATTCTGAGCAGAAATATCTTGTTTTTATTTTTAACGCCATACAGATAGTAATTAATGACTTTATTACTCATTTTAACATCCCCGATTATTTACGAAAATGAGCAAGCACGATAGCAGTTGCGATAGCAACATTTAATGACTCACTGTGATCTTCAGCATTATGAGGAGGGATAGTTAACGCTATTTCTATTTTCTGTCTTAAACTCTCGGATATGCCATTACCTTCATTCCCCATAAGTATGAATCCGGTGTCTGAGATAGGGGAGTCAAACAGATTCTTTCCATCCAAAAGCAATCCAATTAGAGGAATTTTTGGATTCGCTTCAGCCAGTCTGTGAAGATCCACGTATTTTACCTCAACACTGCCTAAGGATCCCATCGATGCCTGCACCACTTTTGGATTATATAGGTCTACGGTATCTTTTGACGCATAGATATTTTTAATCCCAAACCAATGTGCAGTTCTGATAATCGTACCCAGATTTCCGGGATCCTGTATTCCATCCAGCATTAGGTAAATATCGGGAGGTAGTTGTGTGCTATATATGATCTCCTCGTCTGACATCTCCGGTAATTTGCACACTGCTATCATTCCGGGGGTCGACATCAAAGAGGATATTCTCTTCATATCATCATGACTTGCACAATATATAGGTGGAGATGTTATTTCTTCTGCGTTTGACTGTTTCGTTTCAGAAACGAAGATTCGTTGTCTTACGGAATCAGTGTACACCTCGGCAATTTTTAATGCATCTTCCAGGTTATCCCTCACAACCACAAAGTAAAGAATCTCGAATTTATTGCCGCAGTAGTCAACCAGATCTTTGACACTCTTATTCCCTTCCACAAGAAAACAATCATATTTTTGTCGCATTTTCTTACTGGATAAACGACCTAATATATTTCTCTTATTTATCGATAATGGCAAGATTTCTGACTGCATGAGATATATTATAGACTTAATTGCAAGGCTATTCAATAACCATCCTTTTTTACGAAAAGAATAAATCCTTGCTCTTAATTTGGTAATTAACCTACAAATATAGTAAATTTACTTCAATATTCATATTCTACACCTTCGTATTAAGCAATACCCCGTCGTTTTTAAGTTTTTTGAAAAACTATAAAATAGTCATAGATAAATATCTGTTATGGATATTTATCTATAACTATCTTAATTAGAGCATAGATACTTTAATTACTTATTATGATATAATCATTTAGTAATAATAGGAGGGATAAAGACTACGCAGATTATAGCCTGACGACATTACCTCGCCGTAGGCACCAGCGCTACGTAAGGCGATTAGATCTCCACGATGAGTTACAGGAAGTGACTCATCGATACCAAACACATCGCTTGACTCGCACACAGGACCAACAACATCATACGTTTCAACATCCTCTTCTTTATTACTTGCAGTAATATTCTCAATGATATGATGTGCCCCATAGAGTGCCGGCCGAATAAGATCAGTCATTCCGGCATCAACTATCAAAAATTTCTTATTCACTCCAGACTTTACATACAGTACTCTGGATATTAAACTTCCGCATTGAGCGACAACGGATCTGCCCAACTCACAATGAAGAGATTGACCCCTACGTAATTTTATTCTGGTTCTTAACATTTCAAAGTATCCTTCAAAATCAGGAATGGGATTTTCATCCGGATGATCATAATCGATGCCTAGACCTCCGCCGACATTAATAGATAAAATTTTAATTCCTCGGCTTTCAAGATGATCTTGAAACTCATTAATCCGGTCACAAAGTATACCGAAGGGCTCATTGTCAAGTACCTGTGATCCGATATGGAAATGCAATCCCTTAAGTTTAAGCGCCGGTAAGGACAATACCTTATCTACGGCCAGATCAAGCCACTCCTTAGCAATACCGAATTTATTTTCAGCCAAACCGGTAGTGATATAATGATGAGTATGAGCATCAATATCCGGATTAATACGAAGAGCAATCGGTGCCACAAGATTCATCTTAGCGGCAATTTGTGAGATTACCTCAATCTCCTCCAGAGACTCTACATTGAAGCATCCTATTCCGGCTTCCAGTCCCAGGATAATTTCATCATCGCGCTTACCAACCCCAGCGTATGTAATTTTTCGGGGTTCGAAACCACATTCAACAGCACGTTTAATTTCTGCTCCGCTTACACAATCCGCACCAAGTCCTGCAGCACTGATTTGCTTCAGTAGAACCGGGTTGTGATTGGCTTTGATTGCATATTCCACACAAAAGAATTCTTCATGAGCAGACTCATTAATAGTCTGAAGCGTTCTACCAAGCAATCCTATATCATACGCATAGAATGGGGTTGTCAACCGTTCAAATTCCTGAACAGGGAAATTTCCTTTCATTTAATCTAAATTTAAACTTTACCTATAGAATTGAATAAACCTACCTAAAAAACTATGAAATATTATTCGAAAATAGGTCTAATATACCTCATCTTGTCACAAAATTACTAAATAGTAACTCAATTTCAAAATTTTTTTTTAAATTTGCATATATAGCAATAAAAATAATGCCTTTTTTCACAGTTTTGCTTAAACATATAATCAATAAATTATCTTACCAATTCTTCAATCCTTATAAGGTATTTTACAAGAAGTTTAGCCTGAATATGGCTAAATCAGCCTTTTTTTGCATCATTCTTCTTGGGAGTGAAAGTAATCTTAGTGCACAAGTCAACGCAGAGCAGGTGATGACTATCGGCAGAAATGTAATGTCGATGGATGATTATTTATTGGCTATTCAATATTTTAATCTTGCAATCAAAGCAAAACCATATTTGTCTGATGCATATTATCTTCGTGGATTAGCAAAATTACAGTTGGATGATTATGAAGGTGCTATAGCAGATTGCTCAACTGCCATTCAGAGAAATAAATTTAAGACCGAGGCCTATAAAGTGAGAGGCTTCGCACGGCAACATCTCGGACTAGATTCTCTTGCAATCGATGACTACAATGTGGGACTCAATTATAATCCGGACGATAAATATTTCTTATTTTATAAAGCAATAGCCTTATCAGAAATTGAAAATTATGATGAGGCGGATTCCACATTTAATATTCTTTTGCGTCGTAATCCAAAATTTGATGATGGATACGTGGCTCGCGGACGAATGAATATTCTTTGCGGTGATACTGCTAAGGCTTTCTCCGATCTTAACCGCGCATTGGAGATAAACCGTACTCAGATTCCGGCATACTTAATGAAGGCTGATATATTTGCCGGACAAAAGAAGTGGCATGAGGCCTTATCCTCTATAGACGAAGCTATCAGACTGCAACCCGATAACCTTGATCTTTATATCAACCGTGCATATCTACGTTATAATATAAAAGATTTCTTCGGAGCGATGGCTGATTATGACTATACTCTAAGTATTGAACCTGAAAATACTACTGCATTATTTAATAGGGCACTACTGCGCACCGAAGTGAAAGCACTTTCAGATGCCATCGATGATTTTTCGAATATCTTAAAGCGTGATCCAGCAAACTTCTATGCTATTTATAATAGAGGTCTAATATATCTTGAAATCGCAAACTACAAGAACGCGTTGGATGATTTCAGAGAAATTGCTAAGAAATATCCTCGTTTTCATCTTGCATATTATGCTATGGCTGATTGCTGGAGGAATCTTGGTAATATACGTGAGATGCTGATTAATGTAAAAAAAGCGGATCAATTGGTGGCTGCTTACGTGGCGAATCCTTCTCGAAATCCTCTTGACCGACCTACAATTGCTGCGGGAAAGACACATACAAACTCTCAATCTTCCGCCAACGAAACAGAAGAAGAGTTTATGGAGAGATTTAATCAGTTGATTACAGCCTCAACAGCCGAACAGCCGGAACTTGCCTTTAACGACAGGATCAAAGGTAGAGTCCAAGATCGCGATATAAAAGTCGGACCGGAAAATTCATTCGCTCTCTCTTTCTATCCCCCGGAGCGTAGCCTGAGAGAGACCCCTAACTATTTCAGGAATCTTGACAACATTAATCGTAGTCGATATCTTTCCAGAAAATTATATATTAATTCACATCCGCTGCTTTCATCTGAAAGCACCTCAGTAGCACAATGTTTTGCCATTGAACAAGAATACACCAATTCCATAGCATCAACAGATAATCCTCGACCTATAGATTTACTGGCGCGTGGAGTGGCACGTACAATGCTGAAAAACTATGATGCCGCAATCATTGATATCACACGAGCCATGGAGGGTGCCGATGATTTCACCACTGCCATGTTTGCGCGTGCATACACATATTTGCAATCCGGTAAACCGCAGTTGGCTATGATAGACCTGGATAATATACTTGAAATTGATCCGGATATGCTATATGCGTGGTACAATAAAGGTAATATTTATTACGAAAACGGTGATTTTACATCGGCTCTTAAAGCATTTGATAAAGCCATCTCCATCAATCCTGACTTTGCCGAAGCATACTATAATCGCGGACTGACCTATATCAGACTCGGCCGAAAAGAAAACGCATTTGCGGATTTGTCAAAAGCGGGCGAACTCGGAATTTTACAGGCATATAACGTGTTGAAAAGAATGAAATAACGTATTGATGGTTATTTAACAACGGCTCCATCAGTATACGGCTCCCGAAACTACCTTCTTAAAAAAACATAAATCAATAAATATAAGAAGAATAATCTTGCATAAATCATAATTATTTTGTATTTTTGCGTGTCAAAATATCGTGAATTTAACAAAATTTATCGATTATAATAAGACTCTAAAATCTATTGCGTTAATTATCAAATGATTAATATTAAATTTCCCGACGGCAGTGTGCGCCAATATGAGTCAGGTGTGACTCCTATGCAAGTGGCAGAAAGCATCAGCCCGCGTTTCGCAGCCGATGTTTTGGCAGCAAAGGTCAATGGTCAGGAATGGGATACTTCCCGTCCGATCAATGATGATGCTGCTATCGAACTTTTCAAATGGGATGATCCGGAGGGTAAACATGCTTTCTGGCATTCTTCTGCACACTTGCTTGCAGAAGCACTTCAGGAGTTGTATCCGGGTGTAAAATTCGGAATCGGTCCGGCAATCGAAAATGGTTTCTACTATGATATCGATCCGGGAGACCATAAGATAACCTCAGAAGACTTTCCGAAGATTGAAAAGAAAATGCAAGAATTGGTGGCTAAGAAAGAGGCTATCGTTAGAAGTGATATATCCAAAGATGATGCTCTGAAAATGTTTGGAGATAGGGGAGAGACCTATAAATGCGAACTAATTTCAGAACTGGAAGATGGACATATCACTACATATACTCAAGGGGCTTTTACGGATTTATGCCGTGGTCCTCACCTTCCTAATACCGCTCCAATCAAGGCGGTGAAGATTCTCTCATTGGCAGGTGCATACTGGAGAGGGGATGAGAAGCGTAATCAGTTGCTTCGTATTTACGGCATCACGTTCCCCAAGAAAAAGATGCTTGATGAGTATCTGACTCTTCTTGAAGAGGCGAAGAAACGCGATCACCGCAAACTCGGTAAGGAGATGGAATTGTTTGCATTCTCTGATACTGTAGGTAAAGGTCTTCCGCTCTGGTTGCCTAAAGGTGCCGCTCTGCGCGATCGACTTGAGCAATTCCTTCGTAAGATTCAGAAGCAGTATGGTTACTTGCAGGTAATCACTCCGCATATAGGTAATAAAATGCTTTATGTCACTTCCGGCCATTGGGCTAAGTATGGAAAGGATTCGTTCCAACCCATCAAGACTCCGGAAGAAGGTGAGGAATATCTGCTTAAACCTATGAATTGTCCTCACCACTGCGAGATATTTAAGGCCTTCCCGAGAAGTTATCGTGAACTTCCCTTGCGTCTGGCTGAGTTCGGTACCGTATACCGCTATGAACAGAGTGGCGAATTGCACGGTCTGACTCGTGTGAGAGGATTTACTCAGGATGATGCACATATTTTCTGTGCACCCGAACAGATTAAGGATGAGTTCCTTAAAGTTATGGATATTATCCTTTACATCTTCAAAGCCCTCGACTTTAAGAATTTCGAAGCACAAATTTCACTTCGAGATCCTAAGAATAAGGAAAAATATATCGGTTCTGATGAGAACTGGCACCTTGCTGAGAATGCAATTATAGAGGCTTGTGCTGAAAAGGGACTGAAGGCTCGTCAGGTAGAAGGTGAAGCAGCCTTTTATGGCCCCAAACTTGACTTTATGGTTAAGGATGCTATCGGACGTCGTTGGCAGTTGGGTACTATTCAAGTTGATTATAATCTCCCTGAACGTTTCCAATTGGAATATACAGGTTCTGATAATCAGAAGCATCGTCCCGTGATGATTCATCGTGCGCCGTTTGGCTCTATGGAGCGTTTCGTAGCAGTACTTCTTGAGCATACTGCCGGACGCCTCCCGCTTTGGCTCATTCCGGAACAGGCTGTTATTCTTCCTATCAGCGATAAGTTTAACGAATATGCTTACAATGTTGCAAAGCAATTGGATGCTCGGGGCGTAAGAGCCATCGTTGACGATAGAAATGAGAAGATAGGTAAGAAAATTCGCGACAACGAACTTAAGAAAATACCTTATTTGCTCGTAGTAGGCGAAAAAGAAGCAGAAAATGACTCTGTTTCTGTAAGAAAACACGGCGAAGGTGATAAAGGTATGATGAAAATTATTAACTTTGCAGAAACTTTGAATGCTGAAGTCGAAGCGATGATTAATAATCCTTCAGAAGAGCAAGCATAATCTACATTTCCTATTAGGATATAACATATTTAATGGAGAAGAAACCCAATTTTTCAGGTCCCCGTAAGCCGGGATCCGCACCGCGTCCAAGACCGGGACAACGCAATGATCGTAGGGGTCGAAACGAAAAAGATCCGTACGCTACCAACGAGCAGATACGCGCTCGCG
This sequence comes from uncultured Porphyromonadaceae bacterium, assembly GCA_947177015.1. GTDB lineage: Bacteria > Bacteroidota > Bacteroidia > Bacteroidales > Muribaculaceae > Lepagella. The sequence goes on along the minus strand of CAMWSV010000013.1, from coordinate 8,141 downwards.
AAGTTCGTCTCGTAGGCGATAACGTTGAACCCGGCATTTATCCGATTGATAAGGCGCGCAAGATCGCTGCCGGTCTTGAACTTGACCTGATTGAGATTTCACCTACTGCGGAACCGCCCGTATGCCGAATCCTTGATTATCAGAAGTTCCTCTATCAGCAGAAAAAGCGTCAGAAGGAACAAAAGGCTAAAGCAACAAAGGTAGTTGTTAAAGAAATCAGATTCGGACCTCAGACTGATGACCACGACTACAACTTTAAGTTGAAACATGCTCGTGGATTCCTGCAGGAAGGATCAAAGGTTAAAGCGTATGTGTTCTTCCGTGGCCGTTCAATCTTGTTTAAAGAGCAAGGTGAAGTACTTCTGCTTAGATTCGCAAGCGATCTTGAAGATCTTGGCAAGGTTGAACAGATGCCTGTTCTTGAAGGAAAAAGAATGATAATTATGATTTCTCCCTTGAAGACACCTAAAAAAGGGGAAACCCCCAAGAAAGAAGGTTCAAAACCGCCTAAGGAGAATCATAATGACCAAGATACCACCGATTCAATGCCTTCAGCAGAGAATCAAGATTAAATAATAGAGACCGTAGGCCCGTTTGGGTCGAGGTGAATACAAACAACTAAATTTTTTCAAAAAATGCCTAAGGTAAAGACCAATGCCGCGTCCAAGAAGCGCTTTGCGCTCACCGGCACAGGAAAAGTAAAGAGAAAACACGCTTATCACAGCCACATTCTCACCAAGAAGTCAAAGAAACGTAAACGCAACCTTGATCACACTGCACTTGTTGACTCCGCCAACATCAAGCAGGTGCGTTCGCTTCTCAATATGCGTTAATCTTCTAAGAAAGTTTAATTCATATTCTTCTTAAAAACTCTCTGCTCATTATCATCAACATTTTTCAATAACCGAATGTAGAGCCTGCAAGAGCATTTAAGCCGCTCACATTCAAAATTTCAAAAAAATGCCTAGATCAGTAAATCACGTCGCTTCACGCGCCAAAAGAAAGAAAATCCTTAAACTTACCCGTGGTTACTATGGTAGCCGTCGCAATGTATGGACCGTAGCCAAGAATACATGGGAGAAGGGTCTTACATACGCATACCGCGACCGTAAGCAAAAAAAGCGCAATTTCCGTGCGCTTTGGATTCAGCGTATTAATGCAGCCGCAAGACTCGAGGATCTTTCATATTCCAAGTTGATGGGTCTCATTCATAAAGCAGGTATCGAAATCAACCGTAAGGTTCTCGCTGACCTCGCCATGAATAATCCCGCGGCTTTCAAAGCAATCTGTGATAAGGTTAAATAATTTGCTCCGCCAAATTATTTATTTCAACTCTAAACTCAACTTCCGGCTCATATCCGGTGTTATATAATAAAGAGTTGAATAATCACATAAAAAATTAAAATTCCACATCAAAGTAGATTGGGAAACTCATCAAATCTAATGAAATACCGAGACAAGTTTCCTTTTTGATGGCGGGCCCCGCGTCTCAGTTAAGAGACGTTGATACCGGATTTATTCAGTATCACAAGGCGGATTACAAAAAACTGGAAACTCCTCAAATCCTGTTTATCGGAGTTTCATCACAACCCTTTGATGTGGTTCTATACCGAGAGCGGAATGGATTTTATCCTTCCGCTCTTGTTTATTATTAACATTTCTATTGCCTTATATTGCAATCTATATATTATTACTAACATGAAAGACGTTAAAAAGACACTCTTGGATCGCGTCAGTATCCGCAGATATGAGAGAGAATCAATTCCTCAGGAAACAATGGATTTCATCTATCATGCCGTAGAGAATACACCAACAAGTTATAATGGTCAGCAATTTTCTGTCATTGATATAGATGATCAAAATCTCAAGGAAGAATTATATCAACTGACTAATCAAAAGCAGTTGAAGACTTGCAACAGACTTCTTATTTTCCTTTCTGATTATAATAAGATTTCCTTGCTCGCTAAACAGAAGGGTTTAAATATGCCTCCTTTTACGAATACTATGGATGGCGTGACAATAGGTATTATCGATGCTTCTCTTGCAATGATGAGCGCTGTTGTTGCGGCTGAGGCTTCCGGTTTAGGTTGTAATTGCGTAGGATATCTTCGCACTGTAGATCCCGCAAAAGTCGCTGAATTGCTTAAATTACCCAAAGGTGTGTTTGTAGTCTGTGGACTTGCTCTCGGTATACCTCGTGAACATCCCGATTTGAAACCTAAACAACCCTCGTCACTCGTTTTCCATCATAATCATTATCGCCAGGATAATGAGCAGATGGTAGAAGAGTTGGAAAAATATGATGAAGTCGTGAAACATTATAATGCTACACGCTCAGGTGGAACATCTACAAATGACTGGGTAGCACATATTCTCGATTACTACGATCATGCAATGCATTATCAGATTCTTAATTATCTGAAGAATCAGGGTTATGATATAAATCATTGATACTACCTGCAGGAAATACTCTGAATTATTAGAGTGATTCTGAATAATAGAAATTAAAAAAAACGGAGAAAGGACGCATCCTCTTCTCCGTTTTTGTCGTGATAGCATTGTTTTATTATTCAAACATGTCTACGACAATGTTTTTATATTGTTTAAACACTAAAATTATTGAATGGTTTAAGAATAGTCTGAATATTAAACATCTTTAACACTTGATATTTATTCATACATGATAGGGGGATTTGGTGCTTTTACTATTTTGTCAATTCCTCCCTGTGATTTAGTTGCTGATGAGTCGGATTCTACATTTGAAGAGGGGTTGACATCAAGCACCATTTCTCTCAGGATCTCTTCAAATTGGGAGTATTTAGCCGAATCGATTATACCTCTAAGCGATTCAGAGTATTTTTTATTTACTTTCTGTCTATTACGATTTAACTTTTCTATTTCAGAGTCATACTCTTTCTGAGCCTTAAGTTCCTTTCCCTTTAGTTTTTTCAGTTCGGAGATTCTCTTATCAGTTATCTTCTTTAATTCTTTTATCTGTTTCTCACTCAACCCGAGTTGGGTAGAAATGAGTTCAATGTGAGTTCTCTCAGCCTCTCTTGCATACTGTTCTGTTCCGGGTAGTGGTCTTACACGATGTATCTTTACCGGAGCAGCGATAAGATTTGCTGATATCCCGAGAATAGCGATGCTCAATGATAGAAGTATTTTCATATTCTATAGATAATTACCAAATTTTAATATCTGTTTTTTTGTGTTGCGAGTTTAAATATTTCATTAGCATTACTCACAATATGATCTGCGTATGCACCACGCAATTCCGACACCGAACGGAATCCCCATGTTACCCCTACAGAGTCTATACATGCTCTTCTGGCTGTTTCCATATCAACAGCACTGTCTCCTACCATCATAACCTCTTGTTTAGGTGTAGGGTTATTATTTAGAATGGCAAAGATGATTGAGGGATCCGGCTTAGTAGGGCGGGAATCAACCTGTCCTAACACAATCTCAAACTTTATGTCCGGAAAACAGTGATCTATAATTTTTTTTGCGGCAGACTGATATTTATTGGTTGCAACTGCTAATTTGATCCCATTATCACTTAGCGATTTCAGGAGTTCAGGTATGCCGGGATATGGTGTGGTGGAATCTATACAGTGTTCGTCATAATACTCTCTGAAATGACGTAGAAGTAAATCCACCATCGGACCATCAGCATCCGGCTCGGCACGCTCCAGCAGTTTTCTCACTCCATTTCCGACCATAAAATTATAGGCTGAAATAGGGTGTGGCTGAAAACCCATTGTATCCAGAGCATAATTGCACGCTGTTCCGAGATCAGCAATAGTATTAAGAAGAGTACCATCAAGATCAAATATCACTAAGGATTTCATTTTTTTATAAATTGAGTTTTTAATATAAACAAATTAGAAGTCAGTAATTCTTATTCGGTTGAATACATTTTAGACTCAGAATGGATATCCAATAGAAAAATGGAAGGCACGATCACGTCCCCATTTAGGATGAATCAGGGGCCATGGTTCCTCACCCTTAGCCGGATTGTGGGCCTTCATTCCCAAATCGAAACGCAAGAGAAAGTAATCGAAATCCAGTCTTACTCCAAGTCCGTAGGCTGCCGCCAATTGGTTATAGAATGAATCAAATCTAAAGAATCCCTCAGGCTGCGCAGGATAGTTTCGAATGGTAAATATATTGCCTACATCAACAAACATGCCAAGTTCGATAATCCAAAATAGTTTAGCACGATATTCTGCACTTAAAATACAGCGGATATCACCACATTGATTCATGTAATCAGCAATTTGGTTTACTCCGCGATATGCTCCCGGACCTAATGTACGCACTGCCCAACCTCTTACACCATTTGCTCCACCCCCATAAAATCGTTTCTCGAAGGGAAGCATGCCGGAGTTCCCGTAAGGTATTCCTATTCCCAATCCAAATCTCGCGGCTATAGATTGTCGCTCATCAAAAATATGAGTATATGCGAAATTAGAATCAAATTTAACATATTGAGAATAATGAATACCGAAGATTTTATACGGTTGCACATGAAAATTTGATCGGTGTGTAAAAACGCTGTTTATTAAGAATAATAAGTTGCCGGCACATTCGGCGTTAAGTCGTATTGTATAGATATCTCTTTGTTGGAGATAGTTCCAGGGGGTATTGGCACGCTTGTTAGTGTGGTAGAAACTATATCCCATTCTCATGATAAAGTGATCCTCATAACTATATCGTAATAGCGGATTGTCAGGAGAAATATTATTAATAAAGTCATTGGTGGATTCGGGGAGATATACATAATTTATATCTATAGGAGTGAACGTATGCCGATTACCTGTGTATCTTTCAGTCCAGTTATATCCCCATCCGATCGTAGAAACTATTCTGGTGTACTCAGGACGTTGCTGATAATTCATAGATAGATGAAACTCAGTTGATGCATTTATCCTGCGTTTAAATCGTTCACGCAAAAATGGTGCCTTAAATTTAGGAAATTGCAGCCCAAGATCTAAGGAATATTCCATATAACGATTATGAAGTAATCCTTCAAGGTCTCCGTGAATTGCCTCGTATGCACCGCGAGCCTTGGCTGTGAATGATTCTGAGCCTTTACCGATATTGCGATGTGAAAAAGATAATCCAAGAGCCAACCCGAGATCACCCTCGGAATTAGTTCCTTCTAAATCTGCCGACATTGACATACTTTTACCGGGAGTAAGAAGAATATACGCATCAAGCAATCCTAATTCTCCCAAACTTCCTGCAGGCTCAAATCTGATATTGATAAATTTAAGAATCTCAAGACGTGAGAAAGCCTTATATGTCCGATCGATAACACGCTCGGAATACTCACGTCCGGGAACAATGAAGTTATTTTCGAATATCACATTCGGTTTCAGATATCGATCATCGCCATATAGGATAGTCATTCCCTTATATTCTACAGTGTCGGTAGTACTGCGCCAATCTTCATTCAAAAAATCATTGGAGCCATTATAATCAGCAATACAAAAAACTTTACGGATCAGATATTTCTTCGCATTTGGACGCGAAAAATTACCTGCTCCATTATCCGCCTGATGTACTATCATCGTAAGATCAACATCGTTTGAGTTCTCAGTGGTATCAGCCTCAAAAGTAATATTCTCCTTTACGAAATTATAATATCCCCCGTTTCTCAGTCGCTGAGTAATCCGAGTTCGGAGTTCATCGAGTTTATTTCTGTCAAGGAGGCCGGTATAAGTTTCTTGGATTTGTGCTGTATCAGAAGCCAGTATTGTAGAAATTACTGAGTCATTTATCTGAAAATAAAAATTCTTAATCACATGTGGTATCCCCGGATGCAGAGTATAGTTTACAGATATCTTTTTAGCATTGTTTGAAATTGTATCAGCCGATACTGAAGCATCTATATATCCTTTGTTAATCAGCGCCTGTGTCAATTGATCGATACTCGAATCCATAAGTTTAGATTGAAATATCACAGGAGGTTCACCGATTTTTCTTATCCATTTATTCCACCATTTTGTAGTATCCGAGCCTGACATGTTATATATTCCCAAGCGCAACTTTGCACTCCACAACATCTTATGGTTAGGCTGCTGGCGAAGAAAGGAGATGAAATCTTCACTTTTAAGATCATTCTTATCTTTCTCATCAATATTGATTTTAACTTTGTCAAGCAGATACTCCCCATCAGGCACATGACGGGTGGAGGAACACGCATTTAACAATACGAGTTGAATTAATATGATGATGACGGCAAGTAACGAATATGATTTTCTGAAATTCATCTAAGGGATAATTATGGTCTTCTATAATAGTGAAATAGAAGATGGATAATTTGAGGTTAGATCAATTAGGAATAAATTGATGAGTTCGCTTCTCCAAATATATTCTGGAAAATAATATGGGGGTATGATCTGAATGTGTCCTCAAAAGAAAAGCATACGACCTTGATTTATTTTCATTCCCTGAATCTTTATCATTCAGATTTGATTTATTTTCTGAATTTATATCGAAGGAATGTCTTAGAATTTCTAAATTTTCTCCATATTTCCCCTCATTCAGAAATGATAACTCCATTCTGCGAATAAAATAGGAATCATGTTGTTCAAGCGAGAACTGATTCATCAACAATTGAACATATCTCACCGTATTGACGTGACGATATGCATCAAGATCACTGTATTTAAAAATATGTTCACTAATTTTATCAGCAATGAGGAATTTTCCTGTATTAGTCTTGGATTCCTCCTCTGTAATAATGGGGAAATGCTTATCCTGTCGGGCAATAGGGCATAAATTACCGGATATAAAATCTTCAGAGAAATTAAGTCCTTTAAGACCTGCATTAGAATGAGTAAGAGTATTAAGTACCATCCATATACTCCTTGCATACCCCTTTACCTCTCCACTCATACCTTTAATTGAGAAGGAACGTTCGGAGAAATGTCGATTCCAACCCTCAATCCATGTAGAAAGAATGTAATTTTCGTCCAATTTTGGATAGTCTTCCATTTCAATTGTAAGGCGGGAAAGCACCCATCCGGTATTTTTCTCGACCATCCAGGGATTACCTATCCCGAGATTATTGGCGTGGGTTGTGGCGGTATCAATTATCTTGGATGTTAATAGAGGTAATGACATTTCCTGCTCGGCATTAGTTTCCCCTGCCGAAAGAAAAAACTCTTGAGAGAGTTCAGAAATTTTATTTTTACTCATGACATTTAAAAAGTCAAATAAATTCTTGAGGTAATCAGAATTATAATAATCTAAAATCTTAAGTTTGCTTATATTTCAATCTCCCCGATAATATTTATCTCCGGAAGCAGTCAGGACTATTATTTCTCCATATCCTCCACCATATTGCGAGATATTGAGCGCATCATGTCTGCGTTGAGCCTTTTCCAACTCATTATCTCCAAGAGAAAAGTGCATAGGAAAAAACCTTTCAACTTTAATCTTTCTTCTGAATTCACGTGCTCCTTGAGCATAATCCGTTCCGATGCGGCTATCTACCGGAAACATTGCAATCTCAATTTCGGGAAAATCTGATGCAATTGGTGCGAGTTCCTTGAAGAAATCACTCTCTGCTTTAGAAATCTCCTCAGCAGTGGATTCATCGCGCCAAGCCCAGCAATTAAGATCACCGGCATGAAAGACTCGGATATTTTCATGTTTAAGCAATACAACGTACGAGTTTCCTATATCTGTGCTTCCGAATGCCTTTACAAATATATTTTCATCTTCAAAGATATCCATTTTTGACAAAACAGATATTGATTCAGAGTCCGGGCGAACCCCTGCATAGTTAGAAACAGGATTAAGAATATATCTGATATGACGCGCAGTATCGCGGGAGATAATGAAATGAATCTTCGGATGTACTTTCACCCAGGAAAATATAACTTTGTTAAAATGATCCTTATGGAAATGACTTACGAAAACGTATATTGGAATATCCTGAGTAGTAGCAGCGATGAATTCCGGCATACTACCGGTATCAATATCATCAACCTTCCAGAAATCAAAAATCAAGACACAATGTGGAGTTGATGCCACAAAGCAGTCATGAAAGATATATTCTAATTCTAACATGGTATAATCTTTAATACTTTTCTAATAAGTAATCTTTGGGCGGATTATTATGT
>CAMWSV010000012.1 GCA_947177015.1 uncultured Porphyromonadaceae bacterium | reverse complement strand
CCCCCCCTCCCCCCCCCCCCCCCCCCCCCCCCCCCCCCGCTTTTTTTTTTAATGATACGGCCGCATACGAGATGCCCCGCAGTCTCGTGGGCCCGGATATTTGTATAAGAGACAGATTCTATGTTTTATTTATGAGGTGAACGTTTTTTTGCTTCCTAAATGTGAAAATTGTAAATATAAAAAGATGAATAGAATCAAACGTATTTTTGCCGCATTGGTTGTGGCTTTGTGTGTGATCGCTCCTGTGGGTAAGGCTTCGGCTCAGTCTGCTTTGGGCGATGTGTTGGGTAATGTATTGCAGGGGGTGTTGTCTAAGTCAAACCTGACTGTGTATGATATCTGCGGTAAGTGGACGTCCAAGGGGGCTGCCGTTAGTTTTCAGAGCGACAATTTCCTTCAGAAGGCGGGTGGCATGGCTGCTTCGGGAGTGATCGAGAATAAGATTAATCCATATTTTGAGAAGTTGGGTCTTAACGGGGCTGTGCTCACCATTGAGGCTGACAGCACGTTCACACTGAAGGCTAAGAAGTTTACGCTATCGGGCGACATCAAATCGAATGGCGACGGCACATTTGATTTCAAGTTCAAGGCGTTGAAGAAGGTTAGCCTCGGTTCGGTGAAGGCATACGTTCAGAAGTCAGGCAATACTATGGATGTGATGTTTGACGCCACTAAGATGAAGAGTCTGATTTCGGGTGTGGCTAAGATCACCGGCATCAGTGTGGCAAAGACGGCGGCTTCGCTTCTTGATTCCTACGAAGGACTGTGTGTAGGTATCAGCACTACTAAGACCGGCGATGTGGTTATGCCTCAGGGTGCGACCCAGAACTCCGGACTTGGCTCTGTGTTAGGCAATATTCTCGGCGGTCAGAAGAACAGCGGCACCAACACTACAACTGAGGAGAAAACTCCTGCTCCTGCAGCCGAGAAATCTACCGGAACATCTTCCGAAAGCAGCAATGGCGGCAGCGTGAGTTCAGCCCTCAAGGATCTCTTCAAGAAGACCAACAACAAGTAAGCCTATAGGATTCTCCTTGCTATAGGCAATCCGGAATAGATATAAACTGCATATTTATGTTTTAAAATATTGAAAACAAATGCATATTTATGTAAATTAATCAAGAGTATATAATCAAAAGGATATAATATTAGCGGGTTCGTTTCAAACGAACCCGCTAATATTATAGTTTAATCCGCTTTTCGGTAAAGGTAGATATAAGCATTCCGGATTTTAAGGGTAATCCTGCAAGGGAGGGGGGATTAATCTTGGGAGAGGTGGGTGATGCGGGCGATGTATTTGCCTACGATGTCGAATTCGAGGTTGACGATGGTGCCGGTCCGGATGCGGCAGAAGTTTGTGTGCTCCATGGTGTAGGGGATGATCGCTACGCGGAAGGAGTCGGCTTCTGAGTCGCATACGGTGAGGCTTACACCGTTGACAGTGACGGATCCTTTCTCTACAGTGACGTATCCTTTCTTTGCAAGTTCGGTGTCGAAACGGTATTTGAATTTGAAGTAGGTGCTTCCGTCGGCATCTTCAGTCCCAACACATTCAGCAGTGCAGTCTACGTGTCCCTGCACGATGTGGCCGTCGAGTCTGCCGTCGATTTTCATAGAGCGCTCCACGTTGACGAGGTCACCCTCTTTAAGCAGTCCGAGGTTGGAACGATCGAGAGTCTCGCGGATGGCAGTCACAACGTAGCGGTTGCCTTCGAGGAGTTCCACTACAGTGAGGCACACCCCGTTGTGGGCAATGCTCTGGTCGATATGGAGTTCATCCGCAAACGGACATTCCAGCGTGATATGGAGATTCTCTTTTTCAGCGCGCAGTGCCACTACCTTGGCGGCTGCTTCAACTATTCCTGAAAACATAGATTTTTATATTGATAAGTAAATTTTTAAAATTAGTTTCATTACAAGATAGAGTGAGCCGGGAGGAGGGCTCACCGGTAGCAAAGCCGCTACGCAGGGTGAATATATTCAATGCAAATATAACGAAAAAGGTGGTAAGGTAGGATATAAATCCGTTACTTTTTGTTATATTTGCAGTTAGAAAGTATAAAAACACCCAAAGTTATGGCAAAACAACTGAATATCCTGCGCAATGATCCGTGGCTTGAGCCGTTCGCCCCGGCTATTGAAGGGCGTCATGAAGATGTAGTGAGAAAACTCCATGAACTGACTCAGAACACTAACGGTTCGCTCACTGAATTTGCAAACGCATACAAATACTTCGGACTTCATCATAAGAAGGATGGAGGATGGGTATTCCGCGAGTATGCGCCGAATGCCACTGCGATATGGCTTATCGGCACGTTTAATGATTGGACCACTACGGATACATATCGGTTGAATGCCATCGACGGCGGTGTGTGGGAGATAGAACTTCCGGAAGACGCTATGCACGACGGCGATCTGTACAAGATGCTCGTGACGTGGGACGGCGGTCAGGGCGAAAGAATCCCGGCATACGCCACCCGCGTGGTGCAGGATGACGTGACCAAGATTTTCTCGGCACAGGTCTATGCTCCGGAACATCCCTATCAGTTTAAGGTAAAGAAATTCCGTCCGGACGTGGAGCCGCTGCTGATCTATGAATGTCATATAGGTATGGCACAGAATGAGGAGAAAGTGGGATCGTATGAGGAATTCCGCACCAAGACATTGCCCCGGATCGCTAAAGACGGCTATAACGCCATCCAGATTATGGCTATTCAGGAGCATCCATATTATGGATCGTTCGGCTATCACGTAAGCAGTTTCTATGCGGCATCATCCAGATTCGGCACTCCCGATGATCTGAAGCGTCTCATCGATGATGCCCATGAACGCGGCATCGCCGTGATTATGGATATCGTCCACTCCCATGCGGTCAAGAACGAGGTGGAGGGACTGGGCAGACTCGACGGCTCGTATGACCTCTATTTCTATCCCGACGGCAGGCGCGAACATCCGGCGTGGGACTCCCTTCTATTCGACTACGGCAAGAACAGCGTGCTTCATTTCCTGCTCTCCAACTGCAAGTATTGGCTTGAGGAGTTTAAATTCGACGGATTCCGTTTCGACGGCGTCACCTCGATGCTCTATTATGATCATGGACTCGGCAAAGCCTTCGGCGGCTACGAAGATTATTACGACGGCAATGAAGACCCCAACGCGCTGATCTACCTTACGCTTGCCAACATTCTGATCCATGACATCAACCCGAATGCCATCACCATCGCTGAGGAGATGAGCGGTATGCCGGGACTTGCGGTGAAGTTTATGGACGGGGGTATGGGATTTGACTACCGTATGGCTATGGGCGTGCCGGACTACTGGATCAAGATGATCAAGGAGAAACGCGATGAGGACTGGCACCCGACTTCAATTTTCTGGGAACTCACCAATCGCCGTGCCGACGAGAAGACCATCAGTTACTGTGAGAGTCACGACCAGGCACTCGTGGGCGACAAAACCATTATATTCCGTCTTATCGATAAGGAGATGTACTGGCACATGATGGTGGATGATGATAATTACACCGTAGAACGCGGTATGGCTCTCCACAAGATGATACGTCTCGTGACGCTCGCCACCATCAACGGCGGCTACCTCAACTTCATGGGTAATGAATTCGGTCATCCCGAATGGATAGACTTCCCGCGTGAAGGCAACGGCTGGAGTCATAAATATGCGCGCCGCCAGTGGGATCTTGTGGATAGGGAAGACCTCAAGTATAGATTCCTCAACGCCTTCGACAACGCCATGGTAGAGATAGTGGGAGGCAACTACGGGTTTGAGAAACTTCCGGTAGATAAACTCTGGGAGAAGGATGATGACCAGGTGCTGGCATTCCGTCGTGGCGACCTGATATTCGTATTCAACTGGAGCCCCAACAAATCATTTGCCGATTATGGATTCCTTGCTCCTGCAGGGGAGTATGAGGTGATTCTGGATTCCGATGCGCCGCGATTCGGTGGTCGCGGACTTGTGGACGACTCGGTGACACACTTCACGATGCCGGATCCGCTCTACACACCTGCCGGCAAGGGGTGGCTCAAGATGTATCTCCCGGCGCGCACTGCGCAAGTGCTGAGAATGAAACGTGTTCAACCGAAACGTACTCGAAAATCCGTGGCCACTACTGCTGAAAAGACTGCGAAGGGTGGTAAATCCGCTTCGCAGAAGACCACTTCAAAGACAACGAAAAAGAAATGAAAATTATAGTAGCGATTGACGGGTATTCTTCTTCCGGCAAGAGTACCATGGCTCGCCGTCTGGCACACGAGATCGGTTACCTTTACGTAGATAGCGGAGCAATGTATCGCGCGGTGACACTCTATGCGCTCCGCCACGGATTTGCCGCTGCCGGGAGGGTGGATGCTGAAGGACTTATCAGCGATCTTCCAGCCATAGAAATCTCTTTTGCACTCGATGAAGCCGGCAATCAGCATACGCTGCTTAACGGCGAGGATGTGGAGAAGGAAATACGCGGTATGGAGGTGTCGGAGATGGTGAGCCCGGTGGCTGCGATCCCTGAAGTGCGACGTCGTCTCGTAAGCCTGCAGCAGAGTTACGGCAGCGATAAGGGGATTGTGATGGATGGCCGCGATATCGGCACCACCGTATTCCCCGGCGCTGAGATGAAGGTGTTTGTGGAGGCGAGTCCGGAGGTGCGTGCCCGCAGACGTCTTCTCGAACTCGAAGAGAAGGGTATGCCCGCTGATTACGATGAGGTATATGCCAATATATGCGAACGCGACCGCATTGACACCACCCGTGCCGAATCTCCCTTGCGTAAGGCTGATGATGCTTTGGTGCTCGATAATGATAATCTCACGCGTGAGCAACAGATGGCATGGCTCCTGGAACGTTTTCATGAAATAGCCGGATGAAGAAAATCGAGATTGACAGCAATTCGGGTTTCTGCTTCGGGGTGGTGACTGCCATCCGTAAGGCTGAGGAGGCTCTCGGCGAGTCTACACCTCTCTATTGTCTCGGCGATATAGTGCATAATGCCGCAGAGGTAGAGCGATTGGAGAAGAAAGGACTCATCACCATCACCCACGAGGAAATGGAGAATCTTCACGATGTGAAGGTGCTGCTCAGGGCGCATGGCGAACCCCCTTCGACTTACGAGATCGCCCGCCGCAATAATATCGAGATTATTGATGCCACTTGTCCGGTGGTGCTCCAGTTGCAGCGTCGCATCAAGGATTCCGCGAGTGAGGAGGTGAGCGAGGGGTTGCTCACTCCATTGATACTTATTTACGGCAAGCCGGGTCATGCCGAGGTGAACGGACTCGTAGGGCAGACAGGTGGCGAGGCGATCGTGATCCGCGATGTAAGTGATCTCGATGCAATCGATCTGTCACGCGATATACGGCTTTACTCGCAGACCACTAAGTCGCTCGACGGTTTCCGCTGTATCGTTGAGGAAATCAGCGAACGGAAAAAGTCGCTCGGAGGCGACTTCCAATGGTTTGATACAATATGCAGGCAGGTAGCCAACCGTATGGATAAGATACGTAAATTTGCAGGCGACCATGACGTGGTGATCTTTGTGAGCGGAGCCAAGAGCAGCAACGGCAAGGTGCTCTTTAATGAGTGCCTGAAGGTGAATCCGCGCACCTATCTCATAGCCTCTCCCGATGAATTGAAGGGAGAATGGATAGAAGGTGCATCATCAATCGGAATTTGCGGTGCCACTTCCACTCCGGCATGGCTCATGGAGGATGTGGCTGCCAGATTGAATGATATGTAAATGTTAATAGGCAGGTATGAAGCATCCGATGATACTTCATACCTGCTGTTTTAAAAACTGATTATATTTTACTTAACGATATGCTTAACGAGACGAATGAGGAGCGCGACGAACGGTTCATGCTGATGGCATTGGATGAGGCTCGCGTAGCGGCTGAAGAGGGTGAAGTGCCGGTGGGTGCTGTAGTAGTATGCAATGGTAGAGTAATAGCCCGCACGCATAATCTTACCGAACGTCTGCGTGATGTCACAGCCCACGCCGAGATGCAGGCTATCACGGCTGCTGCTGACAATCTCAACGGTAAATATCTCACCGATTGCACTATATATGTCACTCTCGAACCGTGTCCGATGTGTGCTGCCGCCCTCAGATGGGCGCAGATAGGCCGGGTTGTATACGGAGCGTCAGACCCCAAGCAGGGTTACCGTACAGCCTTTGCAGATCCCGATCGAGCGTTTCACCCCAAGACAGAAGTCACCACCGGCATAATTGCCGATGAATGTCGGGAAGTAATGCAAAGTTTCTTCCGCCGCCGCCGATAGAAAAAATAGAAAAAAGCCTCGTGATGGTTGTAAAACTCTTATTGATTTAATTTTGAAGCGATAAATCAAATTATATTTCCCAAACTTATTTATGCATAATGAATAATAAATTGGGCATTAACCAACCGCGGAGCGGTAGTATGCTAACGAATATCTCTAATTAAACCGTTTTTTGTATTTGATCCTAAAAAATTAGGAATTATTTGAGTATTAAATACAAATTTTTATGTTTTTATTTGTAACTGATCCTTTTTATTATTAACTTGCAGCCGTCAATTAGTTTTGATTGATTCACATCCACTTATCAACTGAGTCATAAATAAATTTTAGATCATGAAGAGATTCAAACTAAAAACTCTTTTTTCCGTCATGGCGATTCTCTGCTTTAGTGTCGGACTAAAAGCCCAGATCATCCATACCGCCCATTTCAGTGAATCTGAGTATCAGTTAGAGACTCAGGCTGACGGAAGGACGTTTATCCGTTCCAATAGTATCATTAACCTTGCTGAGACCTCAGATGCAGTTACTCTATCACGAGTGACGTGCAATAATGAGATCCTACATGTTGAATTGGAAGGTAGGCTAACTTCCGATTCAAATTATAGTATTACTTTGCGAAATATAATGGGAACAGACTCATACACAAATTCAATGTCAGGTACGTCTGAAAATTTCAATTTAGAAAGACTTTCAAAGGGAATGTATGTAGTCGTTCTCAGTGTAAATGGAGTAGAGATTGATTCTCACAAAATCTTTATCAAATAATCTAAAAAGTATTTCGCATGAAAGATTTCATCACAAAATACTGGAGTCAAATCGGATATATGATTTCTGTTATCCTTCTTGTTGGAGTTGGTTCGATTAACATACAGGCGCAACGAACCTATACATATCACTTTGATCCTGCTGTTTTCCATATTGAAACAGATTGGGACGGAAGCAAACGAGTAGCCTCCGATACAATGGATTATAATTTTAATCCTGAAGATGAATATTGTGTCCTTTATAAAACTGTAAGTTATGCAATCCCTTTCGGAACAACTACTACGAAAGTGACAGTTACCGGCTCGGAGAAAAAATTGTTTCAAGAGAATATAATTTTGGCTCCTCCCCCGGAAATATATGAAATGGAGCCAATCTATCCAAACCGTCCTGAAAATATAGCATTTTCAAATAATATTAATGATGCTCCAGAAGTTTCATTCTGGACTTCATTTGTAGGTAATAATCTTATTCCGGTAGCACATATAACTTTGTGTCCGTTTGTCTATGATGAGGATACACACAATCTATATTTTATTGAGGACTTTACTATTTCAATTGAAGTAGGCGAAAAAAAGTATTATTATCCGGCATCTTTTGATCAGGAGAAAGTTGAAAAAGAAGTTTACTCTTCCGTTGAAAACAAGGATGAGGTTCCTGCTCTCGTCCATGAAGGAATGGTGAAGCATCATCTTGAGGACGTACTCTATTATCATCTCTTCAATGACGGCAAGGAATGGATTATGTGTCATTTTGCAGACTCACCGAGTGTTGATGGCGGCGTTGAATATGAGGTTCATAGTTTTATTACTGTAAAGGTTGATGGGGTCAAAGAAATTGATGATATAAGATGCAAGCATCTTACTATTGATGTGAAAAATACCGGACACAGTTGCAATAGTTGTTGTAACTGGCTTTACGATGGTTGGAGAATGTGGCAGGATAATTCTGAGAATTTTAAAAAATATGATTTCTATACAGGTATTCCTAAGGAATTGTATGTCTACGAAAAAGATCGCAAGATATATTTCTATCGCAATCCCGGAATCCGATTCACTGCTGATAAGTCGGATATAGAGCAGAGTGATCCATACTTTGACCTCCTTATGGATCTTAACGTCAGTGTAGGTGATAGATGGGAATATAAAAAAGATTTTAATTTTTATTTAGGAACAATTGAGACTGATGACTTTATTGAAATTGACAGTAAACGGCACAGAAGAATAACTACGATCTCAGATTATACCACTAATGATTGGGATAGGACAGAATGGATTGAGGGAATTGGATGCCCGACCGGATTTGGATTCTTATCGCGTTATGATAGTATAATGTTCCCTCAACGGACTGAAATGAAGGCACCATATTATCAAATCATGCAAGTTAAGGATAATGGTAAGGTAATCTATGACCGGAGCGAAATATTGGCCGGGTTGGGTCTCGATATTTCTACCGGCATACAGCATGTGGAAAATGATTCCGAATCTGTGGCTGCTCCCGCTAAATACTTCAATCTGCAAGGGGTGGAGGTCAAGAATCCCACAGCCGGAATTTACGTTAAGGTTGCCGATGGCAAAGCCTCGAAATTTGTTATTAAATAATACTTATCTCTATGTCTTAATTTAATGGCTTGAATGTGCTATCCGGAAAGAGAAAAAAGCGGATTATATTGCCTAATTCGGACTTTTAGGATTTGAAATACGTTAAACTTCGTGAAAAAATTGGTGAAATTGTCTTAATTATGGACGATTTCGCCAATTTTTTTGGTGGCGTAATGAATCATTCTTAACTTTGTAAGCGATTTATTACGCATTATAGGCTCATAGAGTATATATTACATACGCTGATAGAGTATAAAGACATACGCTGATAGTGTAGATAGAAATACGCTCACTGAGTAGATAATAATGGATTTGATAATAAACTAAACCAACATCATACAGCATGAAAATTTTTAAAGAAGCAATCCTTCTGTCGTTGCTTGCCGTGGGGCTCGGAGCGTGTTCCGAAGATAACCCGTGGTTTGGCAAGCATGGCAAGGGTGGGATAGACCTTAAACTCTCGACGTCGGTCGAGGTTACGGATGCTATCCCTGTGGTGCGTTCGGGCGCACCGGAACTTGAGGCTCCGGACGCGGCTGATTTCGCAATTGAATTGCGCGACATAGACACTGACCAGGCTCGTACCTGGGAATCTCTTGACCATTTCCACAGCGAAGAAGGTTTCGACGTAGGGAATTATACACTCACAGCATTCTATGGCAATGAAAATGAATGTGGTTTCGACAAGCCCTGCTTCAAGGGGGTGGCTGATGTAAGCGTCCTGGAGGGTCGTGAGTCAAGTATCTCCGTCACTGCCCAACTCGCCAATGCGATGCTCAGTGTGGAATATACCGATGCTTTCAAGAATTATTTCAGAGACTATAGCGTGACGGCACACACCGACGGCCACGCCAATGTGGTGTTCGGCAAGTCGGAGACACGCGCCGGCTTCCTCACTCCGGGCGACGTGACACTGCAGGTGTCATTCACCAACCCGAGCGGTAAGAAAGCCACAATAACTCCGGCTGAATTCCCCGCGCAGGCCCGCCATCACTATCACGTTAAGTTTGATGTGGATTCAGAGCCGATGGGCGATGCAGTACTCTCTGTGGTGTTTGATGATAGTGTGAATAAAGAAAACGTCACCATCTCGCTCAGCGACGAACTCTATAACGCCGACGCGCCGATAGTGCATGCCGAGGGCTTCACGAGCGGTCAGACTTTCGAGGCGCTCGCAGGGAACGCTGCTCCCACCCCCATCAAGTTCGAGAGTATCTGCAAGGGTGGGATCGAGAAGGCTGTGCTGAAGATAGCCCAAATCAGCGGCAGAGAGACGTATTCACCGCCGTTTGATACGGAACTTGATCTCGTCAAGGCAGATGAATCCACTCAATATCAACTTGAGCAGAACGGCATCAAGGTGGTGGGTCTCTTCAGAAATCCGGAGCAGATGGCTGTGGTGGACGTAACCGGACTTTCGAGTCATCTTCCCGAAGGTACATTCGAAATCACATTGACCGTAACAGATAAGGTGGGCCGCAACAATGACACTCCCGTAGTGCTCAACCTCTCTACGCTCCCGATTTCATTGTCAGTGACGGGAGGTTCGGCTGTGTATGACTATCCGGGTAATGCCGTGAGCGTGAAACCTACTGTAGATGCCACCGTGATGGTAAGTTACAATGGTCTGAACCCCGAGAAGTCTATCTCATTCAAGAATATGTGCCGCACGGGTATATATAAGGATTGCGAGATTGTCGACGTTAAGGAATCTACCGCCACACGCGGATTCGAAAATAAGGTATATATCTTCAATATCAAGGTGTGCGACGTTGAGAACTCACCGCTCCCGATGCAGGTGTGGTTTAACGGCAACCATCACGGCGACTTCACCATCGACATCATCGAGCCGGAGTATTCACTCGTGGCTGATGTATTCGCAAAATACGCACGCTTCAAGGTGGTGACTGCTAATGAGGCAGACATTCCCACTATAGTCAATGGTCTTACCCTCTATAAGGATGGTCAGCCGGTGGATAAGTCACTCCTCACTACTAATCCGGAGAAGGGTCTGCTCACATTGGATGATCTCACTCCCGACACTGACTATGCTATCGGTCACTCACTGACCAAGCGTCCGAACGGTCTGCCAGACAGCAAAGTGCTTAATATTCATACGGAGGCTGAGGCTCAGATCCCCAATAGCAACTTCGCTCAGAAGCAGCGCACAATCGACTGGGATCCGATCAATTCGGGCGGTCAGTATCAATATCTGGGTACTAAATATATCAACCATAGTTCTATCGAAGTAGATACTCCCACAGGATGGGCTACTCTGAACCCGATAACCTGCTACACCGGAGCCGCCGAGAAGAACACATGGTTCTGCGTACCCTCTACTATCTCGAACAGCGACAATTCAGTGCTGATCCGTACCGTGGCGTACGATCATAACGGTCAGATGCCGGATAATGACAATCATGGTGTGGGAGTACACAATAAGCATAGCCGCAATGTGCCGAAGTCGTTTGCAAGCAAATCGAGCGGAGAACTCTTCCTGGGCACGTATACCTTCAACGGCACGGCAAAGCGCACCGATGGTATATCCTTCAGTTCGCGTCCGACATCGCTGACATTCACGTATTCTTACGAGCCTGTGGCTAATGAAGTGGGTCAGGTCTACATCGGCATCGTGGGCGAGAACGGAAGCATCATATCTGAATTCCGCACTGATCTTTCAGCCGCCACCAATAATCAGACTACACTTGCTCTGCCGGCATATCCTTTTGGCATAAAACCTGCAGGGATCAGATTGTCGTTCAAGTCATCCAAGAATGTGATCAGCGTTCCGGTGCCTACTGACCTTGACGACGTGACTACTACTTTAGCGACAAGCGGCGGGAAGTCTATACCTGCCAATCAGTACAAAACGCTATGCGTAGGCTCGAAGTTGACAATCTCTAACGTGAAACTTAACTACTAACACGGTAAACAGCAAAACGCAACAATAATATGAAACTATATAAAGGTATAATCTGCTCATTGACTGCTGCCGCTATTCTCGGAGGCTGCGCCAAGGAAGACCCGTTTATCCGGGAGTATGAGGGTCCGACCGGTAGCCTCCTCACGAAGTGTCTGGCTCCATCGATCAATAATCCCGACGGACTTGAGGTAATGACCCGTGCGGTGGTGCCGGTGGCAGATGATTTCAACGTCACGATTACCCGCCAGGGGGGAGCCAAGTCTGACTCCCAGCCCGGTACGGTACAGTATAAGTATTCGGAGATGCCCGAGGTTCTCACTCTCCCCACAGGAGATTATAAGGTGTCTGCCGATTACGGCGATAATGCCCCGGCAGCCTGGGACGCACCTTACTACTATGGGGAATCTGACTTCGGAATCGAGGCAAATAAGATTACCGACGATGTGGATCCTATCGTGGCGAAACTTTCTAATATACGGGTCACTATAGTGTTTCACCCTTCACTGCTCAGCGCCATGAGTGATGACTCAATGGTGGAGGTCAAGGCAGGCAATCAGGGTGTGCTTACTTTCGTGCCCTCTGAGTCACGTTCGGCATATTTCAAGTATGTCAGTAAGTCGCAGACACTTGCAGCCACCTTCACGGGTATTGTGGATGGGTCGGAAGTGATAGTCACCAAGTCTTACGATAATGTGGCCCCCGGCAATCACTATCGTATTACATTCCGCATGCACGGCATCGAGGATGACGCGCCCGGCACTATCGTGAGCGGACTCGCGGTGGATGCCTCAATAGAAAAGATAGACATGAACCATACGGTAAGCGGCGAAGGTGAGGAATACCTTACTGACGACTGGCGCCCGAATCAGGGTGGAGGTACTCAGGATCCCGATCCGGGACCCGTAACTCCTCCGGTAGTAGAGAAGGCTGCTCCGTCGATCACTGCCGCCACACCTACGGAGGCAGGTAAGACAGGGATTGATCTCGATAAGGTAAATGAGGTTACAGACAACATCTATTGCGTGCTCGACGTGAAGTCTCAGGCTGAAGGCGGCATCAGGGATTTCAAGGTAGAAATCATTTCAGATAAACTCACGCCCGATGAGTTGGAATCCGTGGGACTTTCAGACAAGATGGATCTCGTGAATCCGGGTGCGCTTGAATCACCTCTGACGGGTCTCGGGCTGCCGGTAAATGTAGGAGGCAAGCAATCTGTATCATTCGATATCACGGGATTTATGCCGATGTTGGGCATACTCGGCGAGGGCAACCACGAGTTTAAACTTACCGTGACTGATGCCAACGGCACCACTGTAAAGACACTGAAACTTCATACTAATTAATCAGGACAATCATGAAATTTTCTATAAAAAATATATTATTGGCATCTGCGGTGACATTAACCGGGGCAGCCTTGCAATCGTGTGCGTCCGAAGAGCCGTTCGGTCATGGAGAGGGAGTGGTTAGGATGCAGTTGAAGATCAACTCCGACGTTACACGTGCGGCAATGAATCAGCAGGAACTTGCGGATAATTGCGTGGTATACATATCGAATCAGAAAGGACTCGTATTTAAGGAAAAAGGGTTGTCTAACCTTCCGGAGGGCTTGAAGTTACGCTATGGCAATTATGTGGCAGAGGCTTGGACGGGCGACTCCGTGCCGGCATCGTTCGATAGCAAGTTCTATCGCTGCTATGAGCCTTTCGAACTGGCGGAGGGCGATCATTCTATCGTATTGAACTGTAAGATCGCCAATGTAGTGGCATCCGTCAATGCCGCCACTATAGATGATACTCAGATCAAGAATCTGCGTGTAACGGTATCCACTTCCAATGGCAGCCTTGAATTTACTAAGGATAATTTCCGCACTGCCAAGGGGTATTTCATGATGCCTTACGATGAGAACGGCGTGCGAGAGAATGTGCTCAATGTTAAGGTCGAGGGTGAGAATATTCTCGGCGAACCGTTTATAAAGACCCGTACGGTACAGAACGTCAAGTCTGCTTACGAATATGTGGTCGGCATATCTTACGACTCGCTCGGCGAGGATCCGCAGGGCGGCGGTTATATCACAATCTCCATAGATGAGCGCGAGAATCTCGTGGCTGATACGGTGGAGATCTTTGCGGCGCCACTTATCGCCGGCATTGATTTTGATATAGATAAGCAGATCATGGGGCAACCGGGTAAATTTTCTGGGGATAAAGTAGTGAAGGTTGTGGCTTTTGATGAGATTACTTCATTCACTGTGGAATGTCGTGATGCGGGCAATCTCAATCTGCCCGCTCAGGCGATCGATCTTAAACTTTGCGATGATGCCACTGTAGCACAATTGCGTGCCGCCGGCATCTCGTGGGATAAGACAGTGGAAGATGTGGAGAATGACCGCTATGGACATAAACGACAGTTGACATACATCACATTCTCCGAGCAATATCTCAATTCGCTCCCGGCGCGTGATACGGAGTATCGTATCGTACTGACCGCTACTGATGGAACCGGTGCAGGACTCTATCCCGGCAAGACCACTACAAAGACTCTGCGCATCGCTGTGGGCGATAATGCTGTGGTATATGATGATCCGATTATTGTAGATGATGTCGCTGCTTCTTCAAACCCGATGGCAGTGGGCGCTCGCCGTGCCACTCTCGGCGTCTCCATCAAGGATGCCTCGGCTTTGAACCCCGGTGTGCGTTATCGTGAGGCTTCCGGCGGAGAATGGACCACGGTGCCGATGAGTGTCGGCTCGCGTGCCGATGTGCGCGGCAACGTCGTCCTTACAGGTCTGAAACCTAATACCCGTTATGAGTATCAGGCGGTGGCAGACGGATTCACTTCTTCAGAATCCCACTTCTTCACTACAGAATCCGTATATTCAATTGTGAATGCAGGTATGGAGGACTGGTCTACGTATTCGGCAAGCACAATGCTGGGTACCAAATCTGTAGTTCTTCCGGGTGCTACCGGCGATAAACTTACGAGTTACTGGGGTTCGGGCAATGAAGGCGCGGCTACTGCCAATAAGATTGTGCTCAACAAGACTGATGAGATGAAACATTCAGGCAACTTCTCAGCCCGTCTGGCCTCAAGTTCGGCCGTTGGTGTGATAGCGGCGGGTAATATCTTTACGGGATATTATGTACGGACAGACGGCACGAATGGAGTCCTCTCTCTGGGTAGAGAATATAATGGTTCGCACCCGACGAAGGTGAAGGTATACGCAAATTATCGTCCCGGAGGATCTGTGCAGGTCAAAGGCAATGATAAGTATGTCGATGTAGTTGACGGCGGCACGGATCAGGGACAGATTTATGTAGCATTGGTGACGGATCCGGTTGAAATACGTACGAATCCCAAAAACCGTAATCTCTTCCCTGCAGGTCCGAAGAATGAGGATGGCAACGATCATCCCGATTATTCCAAGGTAGTGGCATACGGCCAGGTCACCTGGGATAAGAATTTCGGTGCAGACGGAGTGCTTGAGGCAGTGGAGATACCGTTTATATATACTGATCGTGCGCGCCAGGTCAAGCCGAAGTATCTCGTAATAGTGGCTTCGGCTTCCAAATTCGGCGATTTCTTCTGCGGTTCGGAATCAAGCGTGATGTGTCTCGATGATTTTGAACTGGTATATGAGTAATTCAGGACATAAAAAATAAGGTTAGAGGGTGAAAGGCGATAGTTCCGAATCGGGAGCAGGACTTTTACCCTCTTTCCTTTATCTGATACGCAGGAGAGTGGTGATGAGGGGCTGAATATCGAGCAATATGGCGGATATTGGATTGATTTTATTCAATTTTAAAAATTTTTTACGTAAATTTGCTGAAAATTGAATCTTGCTATGAATTTTAAATTGCCGGGATTGACCCGTGGTCTGATATTGCTCCTTGCGATAGTGGGTGTGACGTCGGGTAAGACGTATGCCCAGGAATCGTTTGAGAGGGATATAGAATCGGTGGTGTTCGTGCCGAAAGGGCAGTGGATTACCGGTCTGTCGATCAATTATAGCCAGACGAATCAGAATAAATATCAGTTTCTGATTTTTGAGGGAATTTCGGGTGATACATATAGTTTTAAGGTATCGCCTATGCTGCTGTATGCGTTCAAGGATGATATGGCGGCAGGTGGAAGATTCAGTTATTCGCGTGCGCTGACGAAGTTGGAATCTGCGGATATAGTGCTCGATTCAGAAACTGATTATAATGTGGATCATCTCTACAGACTATCACATAATTACAGTTTCTCGGGATTATTCAGGAATTATTTCTCTATCGGACATTCCAAGCGATTCGGCTTCTACAGCGAATTGCAATTTGCCCTGGGCGGAGGTCAGTCGAAACTCATGCAAGGTACTGATGAGAGTCTCACCGGAGCATACGAGCGAAACTTCTCGCTCGATGTGGGACTCGTGCCGGGTATCACTGTGTTTCTGAATAACTATTCGGCGATGGAGGTGAGTGTCGGAGTGCTCGGATTCAGTTATACCGGCACTAAGACTATCACGGATCAGATATACGTGGCGCGCCGGAATTCAAAGTCGGCTAATTTCCGAATAAATCTTTTTTCAATCTCATTCGGTGCAACATTCTATCTCTAATATATGGCCATGAATAAGAAAGTATATATTATGATTTATACGCTGATTCTGGCTCTGATGGGATCAGTATACACGAGAGGTGCGGAGCGTGCCGCATCTGATGAAGATAAGGAAGTGAGGGCGGTGACGACTACTGTCACGACAGTGCATTCGGAGACGGTCTATCTACCCGTGGAGGATTCCGCCGTAGCGATAGCCGAGGATAGTGTGCCACGCGAGGGTGGACGCCTGGTGTGGGTGCCTGACTCTCTCTCCAAAGAGGTGGCTCTCCTGCTTAAGGGTCATTCCAAGGTGGTGGACGATCCCTTGCGTCTTGACCTCAACGAGAAGGTGATATTTCGCGGGGATACAATCCCGATGGTGCTCAAGGATCGTAATCTCGGGCGCTTCGACCGCGGATTGTTTAATTTCCTCTTTATCCCGAAGGGGACTTGGCACTTCGGACTCACTGCCTCCTACGGCTCCATATCTACCGATGATCTGCAGATGTTTGATCTGCTGAGCGATGTGGATATCAGCGCGAATACATTCAGTATACGTCCACAGTTGGGATATTTTCTGCGCAATAATCTTTCGCTGGGTGTGAGAATGGCTTATACCCGCTCGGGTGCCGACATCAATTCGTTTAAGGTGGATATAGATGAAGATATGAATTTCAATCTTCATGATATTATGTATAAATCGGAGTCGTACACGGCTGCTGTATTCCTCCAGCAGTATATGGGTCTGACGCGTCGCGGACGCTTCGGGGTATATAATGAGGTGGAGTTGGCATTCGCCTCGGGCAATAGCGACTTCAATCGCCCTTACAATGGAGAGATTCGACGCACACACTCCACCAATATGGAGGCGCGTCTTACTTTCTCGCCCGGTGTGAGTGTTTTTGTCATGGAGAATGTGTCGTTCAATCTGTCGTTCGGCGTGTTCGGTTTCTATCTTCGTAATGAGAAGCAGAGAGTGGATGGGGAAGATCTCGGCAATAGATTCAGTTCGGGTGCCAACTTCCGCATAAATCTCTTTAATCTCGCATTCGGACTCGGTATTCACATTTGATGCATAAAGATTATGAAAAAGACCGGATTATTATATATATATATAGTGTTGGGTGTCACCGCTCTGCTGGGAGGGTTGGCA
Source organism: uncultured Porphyromonadaceae bacterium (assembly GCA_947177015.1). Lineage (GTDB taxonomy): Bacteria > Bacteroidota > Bacteroidia > Bacteroidales > Muribaculaceae > Lepagella. The sequence goes on along the minus strand of CAMWSV010000012.1, from coordinate 3,252 downwards.
TCGTGCATCAAAAACGATCTCCCATATCCGCGCCTTCAGCAGTATATACTCAAGTTGACGGCGGAGAATGAGGAGAAACCTGCTCTCATTGATTCGATTAATTTTACGGCTACGGTATATCTGCCGGAGACGGTGGATATTCAGAAGGTTAAATTTTCTGAGTTTGAAATCTCACAAGGTGCCGTTGCCGATCCCGATCTTGCAGAGGGGGAGTATAATATGACTTCACCGCTCACGGTGAATGTGTCGCTCTATCAGGATTATGCCTGGACCATTACGGCTGAGCAGAATATTGAACGATATTTTGAAATCGAGGGTCAGATCGGCGAGACGGTAATCGATGCCGTGGGTCATAGAGTGATTGTTCAGGTGCCGGAGACTATGAATCTGGCAGACCTTACGCTGACGCGTGTAAAGTTGGGTCCGGAGGGACTGACTACACTAATGCCGGACATAGTGCCGGGTAAGATTGACCTTTCGAAACCGATCGAAGTGGAAGTCACCTGTTTCGATCGCTCCGAACTCTGGACCATCTACGGCGAGTTGACCGAACTTTTGGTGCAGACCACCGAAGTGAATGCATGGTCAGAGGTGATATGGGCTTATGGAGCCGGACCCGCCGATGTGAAGAATTCATTCCAGTATCGCGAGGCTTCTTCCGAGGAGTGGATAGATGTGGATGTCAATGATGTGGAGCAAAATCAAGGTGCTTTCTCCGTATGCATCCCGCATCTGAAGCCGCTCACGGATTATGTTGTGCGCGCGGTGTCAGGTAAGGATATTGGTAATGAGGTGACTGTAACTACTGCTGCTACCGAAGTACTGCCCGATGCGGCGTTCGATCAGTGGTGGCAGGATGGACGTATATGGTGCCCGTGGAATAAGGATGGCGAGCGATTCTGGGATACCGGCAATACCGGCGCTGCCACTCTCGGACAGAGTAATGTGGTGCCGTCGGATGATACCCCGCCGGGAATCACCGGACAGAGCGCAAAACTGGAGACTCGCTTTGTGGGTATTGCCGGAATCGGTAAGTTGGCTGCCGGATCTATATATACCGGATCGTTTAAGAAGGTGGACGGCACTAACGGTATTCTTGACTTCGGACGCGAATGGAAGGTGCGCCCCACGCGCCTGCGCGGATATATGAAGTATAATACTGCCCCCATCAATTATGCAAGTGCTGACTATAAGTATCTGCTGGATCGTCCGGATTCGTGTCATATATATATAGCGGTCACTGATTGGAATGAGCCGTTTGAAATCCGTACTAATCCCAAGAATCGTCAATTGTTTAATCCCAATTCACCCGAAATTATCGCTTACGGCGAGTTGATTCGCGGTAGTGACACTGATGGGTGGCAGGAATTCGAGATTAAACTTAATTATCGCTCCACTTCCAGAGTGCCGCGATATATTCAGATCACATGCGCCGCCTCGAAATATGGCGACTATTTCACCGGTGGCGCCGGGGCTTGCCTTTACGTAGATCAGTTCTCGCTTTTATACGATTATTAATCATCTCTATCAGCCGTGGGTCTGCGATGCAGTCAGTAGCCCACGGCTAATTTTTTGAATAATCTTATTTCCCATATAGGGATAAAACATTATTCTTTTTCTCCCTCCTCATTATAAAATAGAAATCTACCTATGAATTGGATCACCGGACGCCTGCGTTCGTTTAAATACGCTTTCAATGGAATCAGAGTGCTCTTCGAGCAACCCAATGCGCGTATCCATGCCTCAGTCGCTGCGATCGTATTAGCCTGTGGCTTCCTGTTGGGACTCAGCGGATGGGAATGGGCTGTGGTGGCAGTATGTATCGGAGGAGTACTTATGGCAGAGGCGTTTAACTCAGCAATTGAAGCATTGGCAGATAAAATTTCGCCGGACTACGATCCGCTTATCGGTAAAGCAAAGGATTTAGCGGCAGGTGCCGTACTTCTCCTCGTGTTAGGAGCAGTGGCTGCCGGACTCATCATATTCTTCCCGAAATTCATCGCCCTATTTTGATAAGTAAGTTCGGAAAATTAGCGAATAATTATTATTTTATTATGTATTAGGATATTTGATTTGGCAGGTAAGTTGCATAGTCTGATATGCGACTGAACTAAGAAGGCAAATATATCGTTTGAACTAACGAGGTAAATATATCGTTCAATAGGAATCGCCTTCGTATCGCGTAATCATTTACTTAATCTTATTTAATATACAAAAACTTACTTATTACATATAGTATCTATAGAAATGTTTCCTATAGGTACTTTAGGAATTTTTATTTTGCAATGAAAAGATTACTACTAATATTGATGGTGACTCTCCATCTCTCGGCGCTGAGCGCCCTGGCCATCCGGGTGCCCGATTCATATTCACCTCCTCAGGCATTGCAACGCACCTCATTTCAGAAAGGCATTGGTACTTCGACCGATGTAGTGGCAGTCGTACTCCCTGTCGGCGCGTTAGTGGGAAGTGCAATTGCAGGTGATTGGGAGGGAATGAAGCAGTTCGCATTTACAACCATTGTGGCAGGCGGAACTAATCTGATACTAAAATATACAGTGCGTGAACTTCGTCCGGATCAATCGAATTATCACTCGTTCCCCTCATTGCATTCAACCGTAGGATTCGGTACGGCGGCATTCCTGCAACGCCGATATGGATGGAAAATCGGAGCGCCGGCATACGCTCTTGCTTCATACGTGGCAGTAGGCAGGGTGCTTGCAAAGAAGCATCACTGGTGGGACTGCGTGGTGGGAGCAGCCATCGGGGCAGGCAGCGCATATATATTCACAACCCCCTGGGCAAGAAAACATGACTTCTCGATGGTGCCGGTAGCCAATGAGGAATACCTTGGAGTCGCCGCCCAAATGTCATTTTAGATCAAAATAAGAGACTTAAAATCAAATAAAGTATTACATACCAATCCCGAGGTTGCCCCCGCAATCCCGGGATTCTTCAATAAAAATCCCCGAAATCATCGGAAAATCAGAAAAAACAGCGGAAAATTCAATAAATCCGGCGTAAAATCCAAAAATCTATCGGAAAATCAGAAAAATTCACTGAAGAAAACGATGAAGAAAACGATGAATTTGGTGGAGAAATCAAAAAATACACTGAATAATCAGAAAATACTCTGGAAAAATCAGAAAATACACTGGAAAAATCAAAAATTACGCTGTGAAAAAACCAAAGAAATAGGGATGCGAGAGATAAAACTGCTGTAAAGCATAATTCTCAATCATTCAATTAACT
>CAMWSV010000011.1 GCA_947177015.1 uncultured Porphyromonadaceae bacterium | reverse complement strand
GTATAATTATATAGCCAACGGCGGATTCCTGAGTCTCGGGAATCCGCCGTTGGCTATATAAAGGTTATGAAGGTTTTACTTGATGAGTCCGTTTTTACGGAACACCTTCTCGATGGCTTCGAGAGAGCGGGTCACCTGCTCTTTAGTGTGCGTAGCCATGAGTGAGTAACGAATCAGAGTGTCATGGGGAGCAACTGCGGGCGAAACAACGGGGTTTACAAATACACCCTCTTCGAGGAGATCGTGAGTGACCTGGAAAGTCTTGTAGTCATCGCGGATATAGAGGGGGATAATCGGAGTCGAGGTATGACCGATTTCGAGACCCATTGCTCTGAAGTTTTCGAGAGCATAGTTGGTGATATCCCAGAGGTGCTTCTGGCGCTCGGGCTCTTCGATCATGATATCGAGGGCTGCGTTAGCGGCTGCCGTGGCAGCGGGAGTGATAGACGCGGTGAAGATATATGAACGTGAGTGATGGCGCAGATAGTTAGTGATTTCCTTATCTGTAGCAATGAATCCGCCAAGTGATGCGAATGATTTGGAGAAGGTCCCCATGATAAGGTCTACATCGTCTTGCGCTCCATAATGATGCACTACGCCGCGACCGCCCTCGCCGAACACCCCGATGCCGTGAGCCTCGTCGATCATCAGAGTAGCGTTATACTTCTTGGCAAGTTTCACCATTTCGGGGATGTTTGCCACATCGCCTTCCATAGAGAATACTGAATCGCTCACCACGAGTTTCACCTTGTCGGGGTCGCATTTTTTCAACTGATTCTCAAGTGAAACCATATCATTGTGCTTATACTTGAGATAGTTTGAGAAAGAGAGTCGACGGCCTTCGATGATCGAAGCATGATCCTGCTCATCAAGGATAATGTAATCTTCTCTACCGGTAAGTGTGCTCACCACACCGAGGTTTACACCGAAACCTGTGGAATAAAGCATCGCGTCTTCCTTGCCCATATATTCAGCGATACGATGCTCAAAATTGCGATGGAGGTCAATTGTGCCGTTAAGAAATGGCGAACCTGCCATACCTGTACCGTATTTCTTGGTGGCTTCAACTGCGGCTTCAATAACTTTGGGGTGATTTGTCAATCCCATATAACTGTTGGAACCGAACATAAGCACCTTCTTGCCGTTCATCACAACTTCCGTATTCTGTTCGCTTGAGATAGGACGGAAATAAGGATAGATTCCTGCGGCCTTCGCACGCTGCGGAGCATCGTAACGAGATAATTTTTCTTGTAACAGTTTCATGTGTCTTATTATTTTACGGCGCGAGATGAGCCTTTTCCCGAAGATGAAGACAGTGTGAATCCGACATGCCGAGGAGCCCTTTCCGCCGTAACTTAGTTATTTAGGCTACAAAATTAACAAATTTTCTCAAATTAACATCCTATTTTCCTTATTTTTATTACGATTTGAGTCTCTGACACTCATTTAAGCCCGTTTTTTGATTTCACAACTATAAACCTACCTGGAGTTTTATTGACATTTTTGTCATATTTTTTTCAATATTTGACATTACGGCTCTTTACAATGTCACATATCCACCACCTTCTCCCAATTAGAGTAAAATGTGTAATTTTCTAATTTATATCTAATTACAATTTTTAATAATTTTATTTTGAAGAAGATTGAAACTTTTAGCACGCAAATTGTTTTAATTAGTGAAAAGGGATTTAAATAATTCTGAACCCTTTTCGGGATTCATCGGTTGAAATTTCCCTCGCGGATGACTCCGGAAATGAGAAACACAGTCTTATGAGAAACACCTTTTATATATCACTGCTAAATTTCGGTAGGATACGGAGTGATTTTTACGATACCCGAAATGCATTGATATACCCAACTAATAGAAATTATTAATAACTAAAAAAATTTATAAATATCATGGGAAAAATTATTGGTATTGACTTAGGTACTACCAACTCTTGCGTAGCAGTTCTTGAAGGTAAAGATCCTGTTGTAATTCCTAACAACGAAGGACGCAACACTACTCCTTCAGTAGTAGCATTCGTAGATGGCGGCGAACGTAAGGTTGGTGATCCTGCAAAGCGACAGGCAGTCACAAACCCCACACGCACAATCTATTCAATCAAGCGCTTCATGGGTGAGAAGTGTGATCAGGTCGCTGATGAAATTAAGCGAGTACCCTATAAGGTAGTTTGCCAGAACGATCTTCCTAAGGTCGACATCGATGGCCGTGACTACACTCCCCAGGAGATCTCAGCAATGATTCTCCAGAAAATGAAGAAGACTGCAGAGGATTTCCTCGGCCAGGAAGTGACTGAAGCAGTGATCACAGTTCCTGCTTACTTCGATGACTCTCAGCGTCAGGCTACTAAGGAAGCCGGTGAAATTGCAGGTCTGAAAGTTCGTCGTATCGTAAACGAACCTACTGCAGCCGCTCTTGCATACGGTCTTGACAAATCTCAGAAAGAACAGAAGATCGCAGTATTCGACCTCGGTGGCGGTACATTCGATATCTCTATCCTTGAACTTGGAGATGGTGTATTTGAAGTGAAATCTACCAATGGTGATACTCACCTTGGTGGTGATGACTTCGATAACGTGATCATCGACTGGCTCGCTGAAGAATTCAAGAATGAAGAAGGTGTTGACCTCCGTCAGGATCCTATGGCAATGCAGCGTCTTAAGGAGGCTGCCGAGAAGGCTAAGATCGAACTTTCAAGTTCAACTTCTACTGAAATCAACCTCCCTTATATCACAGCAACCGCTTCCGGCCCGAAGCACCTTGTGAAGACTCTTACACGTGCTAAGTTCGAGCAACTCGCCCACAAACTCATTGATGCCGTTAAGGCTCCATGTGTTAAGGCTCTTGAGGATGCAGGTCTTACAGCCGCTCAGATCGATGAGGTTATCCTCGTAGGTGGTTCTACACGTATCCCCGCTATCCAGGATAAGGTGAAAGAGATCTTCGGCAAGGAACCCAACAAGGGTGTTAACCCCGACGAGGTTGTAGCAATCGGCGCTGCCATCCAGGGTGGTGTACTTAGTGGCGACGTTAAAGACGTACTTCTTCTTGACGTTGTGCCTCTGTCAATAGGTCTGGAGACTATGGGTGGCGTGATGACTAAACTCATCGAAGCCAACACTACTATCCCGACCCGCAAGAGCGAGGTGTTCTCTACTGCAGCCGATAATCAGCCGGAAGTTACCATCCGTGTGCTTCAGGGTGAACGTCCTATGGCAGCCGACGATAAACTCCTCGGTGAGTTCAACCTCTCAGGTATCGCTCCCGCACCGCGTGGTGTGCCGCAGATCGAAGTTACTTTCGAGGTTGACGCCAATGGTATCCTGAACGTATCTGCGAAGGATAAGAATACCGGTAAGGAACAGTCGATCCGTATCGAGGCATCAAGCGGTCTTACCGACGCCGAAATCCAGCGTATGCGTGACGAGGCTAAGGCTAACGAGGCTGCCGATAAGAAGGCTAAGGAACGTGCCGACAAACTCAACCACGCTGACTCCCTTATCTTCCAGACTGAGAAGCAACTCAGCGAACTCGGTGATAAGATTCCTGCTGATAAGAAGGCTCCTATCGAGGCTGCTCTTGAGAAACTCAAGGATGTTCACAAGAATCAACTCGTAGAAGACATTGACTCTGCCGAAAAGGCTCTTACAGATGCTATGCAGGCAGCAGCCCAGGACATCTACAACGCTCAGCAGGGTGCGTCAGGTGCAGGCGCTGGTGCCGCTCAGGCTGAGGCTCCCCACCACGATGAGGAGAAAGACATCACTGATGTAGACTTCGAGGAAGTGAAATAATCCCTCATATTGAATTATCTAAATTAACTCATATTGAGAGTGTAGCCATTGCGGCTACACTCTTTTTTATCTCCCGAGGTGTGGGGGCATCTATCACGCTGAGGTTTTATCACGCTGAGTTGGGTATCACGCTGAGTTTTTTATCACGCAGAGGCGCTGAGATCACGGAGGGTAATGAGGGCTTTGGCTGCGCGAGCTATGGGAAGGAGTGCGGAGGAAAAATTTGCTAATTTGGATAATTTTTATTTTCTTTGTGGTATAAAATGAAAAATCTTTCTCTTTAACTATGAAGATAATTGATCCGCTTATTGACGAAGGTTTCAAATTGCTGTTTGGTAGAGAGGGTGTCTCCGAACCACTGCTGATGCCTTTGCTCAACAGTATTTTCGCCGGTGATCCGGTGCTTGGGAATATCGTAGACATACAATTCACCAATACCGAACATCCTAACGAGCAGATTTTTGGGCGTGGGTTGAGGTATGATATCTCCTGTACCACCTCTACGGGACATCATTTCATAGTGGAGATGCAGAAGGGAGAACAGAAACATCTCATTGAGCGCAGCGAGTATTACGTAGCGAGGGCTATTGCCTCACAAGGATTCCGTGGCAAGAATGAGGAGAAAGAGAGTTGGGATTTCAGCCTGATGCCGGTGGTGGGTGTATTTTTCTGTAATTTCAGTGTATCGGGGCTGGAAAAGGAACCAGTCACTTACGCCGGAATATGTAATCTACACACAGGTAAACCGATAGGTAAATCGCAGTGTTATGTATATATCCAACTTCCGAACTTCACCAAGGACGAGTTGGAATGTGAGAGTCAACTGGATAAATGGATTTATAATATAAAGAATATGGGAACATCACAGAGAGTATCATTCAAATCGGACAACGATATATTCAATTATCTTAATAAAGTTGGAAGTGTAGCAGCCCTGAATCCTATGGAGCGTGATCGATACGAGGCGGCACTCCGATATTCACGAGACTACCATGCCGTGCTCAACACCGCCAAAGAGAAAGCCGAAGCCGAAGGTATGGCTAAAGGTATGGCTAAAGGTATGGCTAAAGGATTGGAGAAAGGAATGGCACAAGGAATGGCACAAGGAATGGCACAAGGAATGGCACAAGGAATGGCACAAGGACGTATTGAGGGTCTTGCAGAGGGGGAAGTCGCTGCAAGCCGACGTATAGCACAAGAACTTCTTTCGCAGGGAATGTCTACGGAAATGGTAAGCAATATCACACACCTGAGCATCGAAGAAGTTGATTCACTCCGTTAGTTCTATCTCCTTTCCTATAAATAACATGGAATTTTTAGAGAATTATAATCTTACGGGGTTGGTGATCGGGATGTGCACCTTTTTAATAATAGGTCTGTTTCATCCATTAGTGATCAAGGGGGAATATTATTTCGGTGAGAAAATAAAATGGACGTTCGCCGCAGGAGGCGTTCTATTTCTGGTGCTTGCTCTGATGGTGAATAATGTACTTTGGTCATCGATTTCAGGTGTCACAGCCTTCAGTTGCTTCTGGAGCATAAAGGAGATTAGCGAACAAGTGGAACGCGTACGCAAGGGATGGTTTCCGGCAAATCCTAAAAGAAACGGAGTAAAGCGCGCCAAGTCAGGGAAGACTTCCGAGTGATACTTTGAGGATTCATTTTTTTACATTAACTTTGTAAAGATTATTCCATCTTCAATTTTTGAGGATTGAATTAAACTATGTTATCCTGAAATTATGGAATTTAAACTTGAAGCAACCGCTCCTTACACCAATGCGCGGGCCGGTGTGATCACTACCGACCACGGAGAAATCCCTACCCCGATTTTTATGCCTGTGGGCACTGTGGGCAGTGTGAAGGGTGTGCACTTCCGGGAGTTGCGCGACGACATCGACGCCAAAATCATACTTGGCAATACATATCACCTTTATCTTCGTCCGGGACTGGACATCATTAACCGGGCAGGCGGACTCCACAAATTCAACGGTTGGGATCGCCCGATTCTTACTGATTCGGGTGGATTTCAGGTATTTTCACTCTCTTCAATACGTAAATTGAAGGAGGAGGGAGCATATTTCCGCAGTCATATCGACGGGTCGAAACATCTTTTCACTCCTGAGGGGGTGGTGGATATCGAACGCATCATCGGCGCCGACATAATGATGGCTCTGGATGAATGTACGCCCGGCACAGCCGATTTCTCATACGCACGCAAATCTCTAGACCTCACCATGCGCTGGCTCAAACGTGGGTGGGACCGCTATAAAGCCACTGAAGGACTCTATGGTTACCACCAGAGTTACTTTCCGATCGTGCAGGGTTGCGTATATCCGGAATTACGTCGGGAGGCAGCCAAAGCAGTTGCGGATTACGGAGCGGACGGCAACGCAATCGGCGGTCTTGCCGTAGGCGAACCCACCGAACAGATGTACGAAATGATTGAAGTGGTGAACGATATTCTACCTCAGGATAAGCCCCGCTATCTGATGGGAGTAGGTACCCCCGCCAATATCCTTGAAGCCATAGATCGCGGTGTGGATATGATGGACTGTGTGATGCCTACACGCAACGGACGCAACGGAATGCTCTTCACCCGCAACGGCATCATGAATATGCGCAACAAGAAATGGGCTGATGACTTCTCACCGCTCGATGAAGGGGGACCCACCTATGTGGATGAAGTATATTCAAAGGCTTACGTGCGCCATCTCTTTATCAGCAACGAATTGCTTGCCATGCAGATAGCCTCAATCCATAACCTGGGATTTTATCTGTGGCTCGTGAAGGAAGCCCGCAAACATATTGTGGCAGGTGACTTCGCGGAATGGAAACCTATGATGATAGAGAATATCACCCGCCGACTGTAAAAACACAGGTCGATATTCACGGATGCTGATATTAAAATTCCACGCATGATGGAAGAGGTAAAAGAGGTTCAGACTGAGGAAACCACAATTAAGGAGCGCAAAGTGAGGAAGATCTCACTCCCCCCGATGCTGTTCTCCCCTTTTCGTAAAGGGAAGAATACTTTGGCACGTCTTTTCCGATTTACTATCCTTGATAAGTATATACTCAAGCAATTCCTCGGCGCATACGTTATGGCCACGCTGCTCTTTTTAGCAGTGATAGCAATGTTTGACATCACCGAGAAATTAGATGCTTTCCTGACAGCCCCGCTGAAGGAGACTCTTTTTGACTATTTCGCTTCATTCCTCCCCTACTTCGCCAACCAGTTATCGCCACTTTTCGTATTTATAGCGGTGATATTCTTCACCTCCAAACTCGCGGGCAATTCGGAAATAATCGCCATCCTGTCAAGCGGTGTAAGTTACCGCCGCCTACTTCGCCCCTACATGATAGGAGCCTCAATCCTTGCAGCCCTTACCTTCGCGCTGTCCAACTATATAATTCCACCAACCAACGTAGCGCGCATCGCATACACCAATAAGTATGTGCGCAATAAGAGTGTGGAATCCGGCTCAAATATTCAGTTGATGGCTTCGCCGGGCAATGTGGTGTATATGAATAGGTTTGAGAATTATAATAAGACCGGCTACCGCTTCTCGATGGATAAATTCAAAGATAAGACTATAGTGTCGCGTCTTACTGCCCGCACCGCTCAATACGACACCACACGCCAATATCACTGGAAACTCTATGACTATATGATCAGGGACTTCAACGGCATGGAGGAGAAGGTAACTCACGGTAGCGTTCTCGACACTATCATTCCTATCGATCCCAAAGACTTCCTTATATCCGTCAATGACCAGGAAACGCTAACCACACCCCAACTCACCGAATATGTCGAGAAGCAGAAGATGCGTGGCGTGGCAAACATCAAGGCATTCGAGATTGAGCGTGAGCGCAGATATGCAGCCACCGCAGCGGCATTTATCCTTACGCTCATCGGTATGTCTCTGAGTTCTAAAAAGGTCAAAGGGGGTATGGGACTGAATATCGGTATCGGACTCGCCCTGAGTTTCAGTTATATTCTCTTCTCGACGGTGACTTCATCATTAGCGGTCAACGGTATCACCTCCCCGTTCATTGCCATGGAGATCCCCAATATGGTGTACCTTCTTATAGGCTTATACCTCTTCAGGAGAGTATCTAAGTCTTAAAAGATATGCCACGCTCAGTTAATTAACCCGGATTTCTTTCTCTCGAACCCTCCTACTCTCGGAGATTTTTTATAAATTTGGACTCCCAATTAAAATAATCATTGAATTTTATACAAGAGATTATGTCAGATAAACCAGATATCAGTCCTCAGCAACTCGGGCGTCGTCACCCGATTATTCTCAATCTGCTGATTATTATAGCAGTGGCGATAATCGGTCTCCTGATAGTATACCTTTCCATCGCTATCTTCACCAAGCATGGAGAGAGCGACAAAGTGCCCGGAGTGGAAAATATGACCTATACCCACGCTATCGAAGTTCTTCACGACCACGGATTCAAAGTCGATATCCGTGATTCCCTCTATAAGGATGATGTGAAACCCGGCTATGTGATCGAGCAGTTTCCGAAAGCCGGTTCTACCGTTAAGCCGGGCAGAAAGATATTCCTATACATCAATGCCGTGCATCCGAAGGAAGTGGTGATTGATGACGACAATCACCCAACAGAAGATGCGCTGAAGAGTTTCTCGCCCCGTTCAGGTCTGGCTCGATTGCAGGAATTAGGGTTCAAGAACGTAAGGGTTGTGAAGGTGCTCGGCGATAACGACTGCATCGTGAAGGTGCTTGCCAACGGCGTGCCGGTCAAAAAAATGCAGAAGGTGCCGGTGAACGCGGCAATCGTGGTGCAGGTCTACGACGGCAGATTGGCTGAAATCCGCGATTCACTTCAGAATGAAGAATTGATCGCCACCAGCGAAGAGAGACGCCTCAATGGTGAAACCTTTGATTTCGGCTATGGTGGTACCGCCCAATACCCCTCAGAATCCGAAGCCTCTTCTTCGCGTGAGGGGGCGTCTTTGGGTTCAGGCAGTTCGTCATCCTCCACTCAGGAAGAGGAAGAAATCGAATATTATTAATTTCCGGAAATTAAGTAAGGTTTCAAAAATTAGTTTAGTCCGGTATTTAATGAGGCTAATTTTAACAAGGCTGATTTTCCAAACTTACTTAGCAAAGTAATCCCCACCCCAATGTCAAATATTGATAACGACTATTCCGCTCCGGAAGAGGAACCGGAATTTGAAACCGAAATTACGGAAGAATCTGAAGGTCAAGACGAAATCGCCGAACCGCTCTTTATCACCGGCGACGGCAGGGAAATGTATGAGCATTTCCGATTCGTGGCTGATTCCGGACAGAAACTCCTGCGTGTGGATAAATTCCTCGTGGAGAGGATGCAGAAGACTTCGCGCAACCGCATACAGCAGGCTGCCGAAGCAGATTGCATTATCGTAAACGGCAAACCCGTAAAGTCCTCCTACAGAGTCAAGGCGGGCGATGTAGTCAGCATCGTCATGGATCGTCCGCGCTACGAACTTGAAATCATCCCCGAAGATATTCCTATAGAGATTGTGTATGAGGATGACGATCTCCTCGTGGTGAATAAGCCGGCAGGGATGGTGGTGCATCCGGGGCATGGTAATTACACCGGGACTCTTGTGAATGCTCTTGCATGGCACTTCAAGGATGATCCTGACTATGACGTATCAGATCCACGACTCGGACTCGTACACCGTATCGATAAGGATACTTCGGGGCTACTCGTTGTGGCGAAGACTCCGGAGGCGAAAACCGACCTCGGCAAGCAATTTTTCAATAAGACGACTCGCCGTGAATACCGCGCCCTGGTATGGGGCAACTTCCTGGAAAAAACAGGCACCATAACAGGGAATATAGCGCGTAATCCGAAAAATAAACTTCAGATGGCAGTGTTTGAAAATCCGGAAATCGGCAAACACGCCGTGACGCACTATGAAGTGCTGGAAGACTTCGGATATGTGTCGCTCGTGAAATGTGTCTTGGAGACCGGGCGCACTCACCAGATACGCGTGCACATGCTTTATAAAGGACACCCACTCTTTAATGATGCACGCTATGGCGGAGACAAGATTCTGAAAGGCACCACATTCTCGAAATATCGCAGATTTGTGGAGAATTGCTTTGAAATCTGTCCGCGTCAGGCACTTCATGCCAAGACACTCGGCTTCCGACATCCAACCACCGGAAAAGAGATGGACTTTGAGGCTCCGATTCCACAAGACATGACTGCTCTTCTCGAAAAATGGCGCGGATATTCAAATTCCGCTAATGAAGGAGTCTGAAATTAACATTTCTTTAGATAGAATCTGCATAATCGATTGCCATGCCTGCGGAGTATGATATATTTTTATTAACTTTGTAAGTATAAATGTATAGAATATTATGGCCCAAGATATTGATTTCTCCGATATAGCACCCTTAGATGACAAAGTGTTCCACTCCACAATGGAGCGCCTAATCAAGGAACCGGGTTTTCTTCACGCCCTGAAGTATGCTATGCCCGCGGAGCATCACCCCGCACTCATAGAGGAACTCCTCAAGATAGATAATAAATATGATTTCCAGCGCCAGATAATGTTTCCGTTCCTGGAGATGCTCGCCAAGACCACTACTTCCGGTATCACCCTCGGCGGCGTGAAACATCTCAATCCGACGCAAAATTATACTTTCATCACCAATCACCGCGATATCGTGCTGGATGCCTCATTCCTGAACCTGGCATTCCTACGACGCAATCTTCCCACTTCGGAGGTGGCAATCGGAGATAACCTCCTCATCTTCGATTGGATCAATGACCTCGTTAGACTCAATAAGAGTTTTATCGTGCGGCGCAATACCGGACTGCGTGAGGGACTCATGGCAGCCCGTAAACTTTCGGCATATATCCACCATTGCCTGCTCGAAAAACATGAATCCGTATGGATTGCTCAGCGCGAAGGGAGAGCGAAAGATTCATCCGATCATACACAGGAATCCTTAGTGAAAATGCTCGCTATAGCCGGCGAGGGCTCATTTATGGAGAAACTTAAGGAAATCAATCTCATGCCGGTGGCTATCAGTTACGAGTATGACCCCAACGACTACCTGAAAGTACGTGAATTCCTGATGAAACGTCGCAACCCGGATTTCAAAAAGAGTCAGCATGACGATCTCTTCTCGATGGAGACGGGTCTGCTCCAGTTTAAGGGCAAAGTGCACTTCCAACTCACCCCGCGCATAAACTCCAAACTCGACCAGATCGGCAACTTTAAGGATAACAACACATCCGCAAAATATGTGGTGAAGATAATCGACCAGGCCATTCACCGCTCATATATGATATTCACTATAAATTATGTAGCGTTTGACCTTCTCAATAACACCACTCGCTTTGAGCAATACTATACACCCGAACGTCGGGAGGAAGTGATCAACTATTTCAATCAGCAACTCGATAAGGTAGACCTCCCCGACATCACCGCCCAGGAACGCGAATACATGATGAATCTTTTACTCACTATGTATGCCAACCCGCTGCGCAATAAACTGCGTACGATACTGGGAGGTTCGCTCGAATGATAGGGCTAATTATTAACTTATGAGAATCCCCATGATATCAGCCATCCTGCTGATTATCTTGTCAGTAGGTGTAGATTTATATATTTTCGCCGATCTGAAGCGCAACTTCCGTCAGCGAAAATGCATATCAAAACTCTTCGGATTATCTTCCATAGCATTGTGGATTCTGCTCATAGCGGCAATCCTGATGCCCCGACGCGATGCCGATAAGGACATCGTGCCGCTTATGTGGTGCTTCTATACATTTATCACCATCTATATCCCCAAATTAATATTCACGCTATTCTCTTTAATCGGCGGACTGCCGAAATTATGGCGGGGTAAAACATGGCATACGGGTAAATGGGTGGGCATCCCGCTCGCTATCGTAAGTTTCTGCGCGCTATGGTGGGGAGCGTTAGTGACCCGAAATAACATCGACATCGAAAAGGTGGAGATAATATCCGACAGAATTCCCGCCGCATTTGACGGCTATACGATAGTGCAGATTTCAGACCTCCACACCGGCACCAGAGGCAATGATACCCGCTTTATTGCAAAATTGTGCGATTCGGTGAATGCTCTCCAACCGGATCTGATTCTCTTCACCGGTGACATCGTGAATCGTCAGACTCACGAACTGCGGCCTTTTCTTCAGACTCTTTCCACCCTTAAAGCCAAGGATGGAGTATATTCAGTATTGGGTAATCACGATTATGGAGACTATATGGATTGGGAGACACCGCAGGATAAGAAAGATAACCTCCAACTACTAAAAAACTGGCAACGCCAGATCGGATGGCGACTCCTTAACAACGAACGTGCAGAATTGACAGCCGGGAACGATACCATCCAACTCATCGGCGTTGAAAACTGGGGAGAACCACCCTTTCATCAGTATGGTCATCTAATCGATGCCTATCCTCTTGATTCGGATTCCGTCTATAATCTCAACGACCACCGCTATAAGATACTTATGACTCACAATCCCGAGCATTGGCTCAGGGAAGTGACCAAAATATCAAATATCGACCTCACGCTCTCAGGTCATACCCATGCTATGCAGACAGAATTTAAGATCGGTAATAAGAAATGGAGTCCGTCGGCATGGCGCTATTCCACCTGGAGCGGTCTCTACACACAGGATGCCAAAGATGGCACACCTATGAATCTATACGTTAATATAGGAGCCGGAGAAGTAGGTATGCCATTCCGTATCGGTGCCACCCCGGAGATTACACTTCTCACCTTGAAGCGTAAAAATTAAACCATGATGAAATACGTAATCAGTTTAGGTTCTAACTGCGGATTCAGAGAGCAACACCTGCTTCATGCCTTAAACTCTCTTGCAGAGATTTCCGATTCCATATACTCCTCCACCCATTATGAATCGCCTGCTCTCGGGGGGAGCGCGCCTCACTATCTGAACGCTGTGGCAGAGATAGAGACTCCGATACCGCTCGATGACCTAAACCGCTATCTGAAACAATTGGAAGTGGCTGAGGGTCGCGACAGCGAAGCGCGAGCAGAAGGGAGAGTGCCGCTTGATGCCGATGTCGTCGTAGTCGATGATGAAGTGATCCGCCCGAAAGATTATTCACAATTCTTCTTCAAACGCGGTTTCGAAGAACTGCGATCCGACTTTCTACACTGAATACTCAATTTTATACACCCCTCTATAACTTTGAGAATTGGCGTAATCTTAATATAACAAACGCATTAGGATAATTTTTGAATAAAAATTGCATCAAGATAGTGTAAATATAGATAATTTTTATTATCTTTGCACCTCAAAGCGCTTTATAATATCATAATGAGAAAATTTCTCTTGGTTTTAGCGGTGATTACGCTCACACTTGCCGGCTGCGGTGAGTATACAAAAGTGTTGAAATCCCGCGACATAAACTACAGGTACGCGTACGCTAAAAAAGCCTACGACCAGAAAAAATATATGCAGGCCGTAACCCTCCTTACGGACTTGATTACTCCTCTTCGCGGCACAGCCGATGGAGAAGAGGCTTTGTTTTTACTTGCAATGTCGTATTATGAGAATCAGGATTACCTGAACTCCGGCGTCTACTTCAAGACTTATTTCACACGTTATCCTAAAGGGAAGTTTGCCGAGCTCGCGCGTTTCTATAATGGCTACGGATATTACCTCGATTCCCCCGATCCACAACTGGATCAGTCGAGCACCATCAAGGCTATAGAAGGATTACAATCCTTTCTCGACTACTTCCCTAAATCAGATAAGGTGACTATAGCGCAGAACGCAATCTTCGAAATGCAGGATAAACTCACCCTGAAAGAATTGCAGAACGCCCAACTCTATTACAACCTTGGAAATTTCCTCGGTAATAATTATCAGGCTGCGATCATCACCTCCCAAAATGCCCTGAAGACATATCCCTACTCAAAATATCGCGAAGACTTCGAACTCCTGATTCTTAAATCAAAATATCAGGAAGCACGCCAGAGTATTGATGAGCGCCAGCAAGAACGCTATCAGGATGTGATTGATGAGTATTACTCCTTCTCCAACAACTTCCCGGAGTCGAAAAATCTGAAGGAGGCTCAGAATATCTATAATCTTGCCCGTAAGCACATCAAGGATTGATGATTCCCCTCCCCTCTCCAATAAAATTTTCTCTTTCCGGAATAATTTTCCCTCTATAGCAGAAATCTCCTCTCCCACTCAAAACCTCCCTCCTGCACAGTAATTATTTGAAAACTCCTAATTATTGTATATAAGATATGGATTATAAGAAGACTAACGCCCCGCTCACTACCGTAACCCGCGATATGATCGCTATGGCGGAGCAGACCGGTAATGTTTACGAGACTGTCTGCATTATCGGAAAGCGTGCAAATCAGATTTCAGCCGACCTTAAAAAGGAACTGGAAAAGAAACTTCAGGAATTTGCCTCTACCGATAATCTGGAAGAGGTTTCGGAAAATCGTGAGCAGATTGAAATCTCACGTTTCTACGAAAAACTCCCCAAACCGACTCTGATAGCCACTCAGGAATATATCGAGCATAAACTCTATTTCTCAAATCCTCTCAAAGAGAAAGATCATCTCAAGGATTAATCCCTCGCAGCGGAAATATAAAAAAGTATTTTCACCCGTCTTGACTCCATATAGTTTTGACGGGTGAATGATTTCTATACCGGCAAACAATCTGAAAGGGAAATTGAGTTTAGCAGAAATAGAGATATAGAATGAAGGAGGGTTAATGATTTCGGAAATGAAGTGGGATGATGAAGTGGGATAATGAAGTGGGTAAAATGAGTTGTGTAGAATAATGACATCAAAAATCATACATATATTCAATCCGGAGGCTGACTACTCGCTGGCTGAGTTCAGGGCAGGCTATACTCCGCCTGCTTCCGTGATTAAATTGCGACGCTCATTGGCGCATACCCCATTGCGGTATGCCGACCCGGAAAATGATATTGTTCTGCTACTTGATGAGATAGACTCCACCGAATTATATACGAAACTTTCCCCGACATGCGATTCATCAACCCGACTCCCGGAGATTATACCTCCCTCCGGACACACAGACTTTTTCAGACGTATAAGTCGCGATGCTTCTATTTTTGAGATTAGACCCTGGGGATGGACTCCTGATTTACGCCATATACTGAAATCAGCAGGTGCTCCGGAGGAGTTACTCCCCGATGACACTGTTCTCATTAATATACGAAGACTGGCGCATCGTACGCAAACTATCCGATTCAATGCCTACCTCAATGACTCCCTGCTTGCCGAAGGCATTTCTCACCGTAACATCTCGCCTATCCCCGTAGAGATAAAGAGTCTGGAAGAAGGTATGGATTTTATCGGGGTGCATAAAGATGTGTTCTTTAAATATCCATGGAGTAGTTCGGGAAGGGGTATTCTGCACGTTGATGAGTCTGCGTCGCTCTGCAAAGTTGAGAAATGGATAGCGGGAGGCCTGCGCAGACAGGGGTCACTGCTCGCCGAGACCACCTTCGATAAAACTATCGATTTCGCAACTGAATGGCATCTCAGTAACGGCACACCCGAATTTTTAGGACTTTCAGTCTTTAATGCAGATATTAACGGGAATTATATGAATAATACGATTGCACCGCAGAAGCAACTCCGGAATAAAATTCAAAGTGTCTGTCCGGAATTTAACGAAAATTACATTCGTGCCCAATCTGAAGCAATAGAAAGGATCACCAACGGATATACAGGCTACCTCGGCATTGATATGATGGGGGGTGCCGATGGCAGTACACGCGGATGCGTGGAACTGAATTTCAGGATGACGATGGGGATAGCGGCTCTCCTCGAAGAAAGTAAATTATAATCCGAGACAGTCATGGATCAAACCGACTCACAACAAGATATAAAGAGAATCACAATAATTGGCAATGGCAACGTAGGCAGCCATCTTGGGCGTGCGTTCCGCACTGCCGGATGCCGGGTGAAGATGCAGTCTTCACGCGATAGTCAATATGATATTTCAGACTCAGACCTTATCATAATATCAGTAAAGGATAAATTTATTGCGGAGGTTGTAGAGCGTATCACGGAATCCTCCACACAAAGCCACTCGTGCATAATCGTTCATACCTCCGGGAGTGTGGGGATGGATGTATTGCAACCAGCCGTCAAGTCCGGTTATGGTATAGGTGTGCTTTATCCCATGCAGACCTTCACTAAGGAGGTTGAAATGCGATATAACGACATACCCTTTCTGACAGAAGGACAGAATCACGAAATTTTCGAGCGACTTAAGACTCTCGCTCTCCGTGTATCTCCCTGCGTCATCGAAGCAGACTCCGGCGTAAGGGGAAAATATCATATCGGGGCTGTTCTCACCTGCAACTTCGCCAATCATCTGTGGGCGCTTGCAGATGATTATCTGAACGATAATAATCTTAGTTTCGACACATTGATGCCGTTGCTGAGGCAGACGGTAGAGAAACTCCGATCCACTGCACCTAAAGATGCCCAGACCGGTCCTGCCGTTCGCAACGATCGTAATGTCATTGACCGGCATCTCCGGGTTCTTGAAAGCAATAAGAAACTATATGAACTTTATTCAATCCTGTCTGAATCTATAATCAATCATCATAAGTAAGACCACAATCTTATAAGGATTTAATAAATCCGTGTTTGCCGACAACATATCTATCAGCCCCACCGGATTTATTTTTCTGAATAATAAAAAATACCTGATTAATTACTTGAAATAAATGAGCAAAATATCAAAAGATGTCACTCAGATAAAGGCATTCGTGTTTGACGTTGATGGCGTGTTATCGTCATCCGTACTCCAGATTGACGAAGATGGCCAGCCACTCCGCACCACCAATCTTCACGATGGATATGCCATACGTGTGGCACTCGAGGCAGGATATAAGGTGTGTGTGATAACCGGATGCAAGACTGAGCGCATTGTACGCCGTTTCAATCTACTCGGCGTGAAAGATGTATTCATCAAGGTGAGCAAGAAGATTCCCGTGCTTCAGGAATGGCTTGCCGCCAACAATCTATCTCCCGAAGAGATTGCATATATGGGCGACGACATCCCGGATTTACCCTGTCTCAGAATCGCCGGACTCTCCTCCGCCCCCTACGATGCCGCTACCGAAGTACTGGCAACAGTAGATTTTATATCGCAGAAGACCGGAGGCTATGGCTGCGCACGTGACCTGATAGAGTGTGTGATGCGAGCACAGAATACATGGACTCCCACCACCTCCGCCGTGGGAGCCTGACTCTTATCCTGCATACTTTTTCGTAAGTCACGTTTGCGAAAAAAATGTAACTCCTAATTAAATATTACTTAAAAAAGTTATCCAAAAATGCTCAAGAATATATCTAAATATAGAATCCTGCTCGGGAGTAAATCTCCGCGACGGCGCGAATTGCTGCAGATGATGCGTATACCTTTCAATGTAGTCAATATCACCGGCGTGGAAGAAACGTATCCCGACACTATGCCTGCCGTCGAAATACCTCTATACCTCTCCGGAATAAAGGCTGATGCTTATCTGCCGCATCTTAAGGAGGATGAATTGGTGATTACGGCAGACACACTCGTGGTCCACAACGACCGTATATTAGGTAAACCGCATACTCACGAAGAGGCAATTACAATGCTCCGTTCGCTTGCCGGAGATACACATCTTGTAGTCACCGGCGTCACGATTGCCACATCACGCCAGCGCACCTCATTTTCGGTAACTACGGAAGTAACCTTCAGTAATCTCAGCGAGGATGAGATCCGATACTATGTCGATAACTTCCTCCCTCTTGATAAAGCCGGAGCCTACGGCATCCAGGAATGGATAGGAGGCGTGGCGGTAGAGAAGATCAACGGTAGTTTCTACAACGTAATGGGACTTCCAATCCATCGCTTATACAACGAACTGAAACTCTTCTCTTAATCTGATATTATTTCAGAGAAAATATAAACCTTTTTCTCTGACTGAGACCCTCATTTCACCTCAACCTCTCCGCCTGGCACCTCGCCTCCATACACTGAGTTCTACTGGATGAGAGACATTGTTTAACACGCTCTCATCCATACATATCTTACATTTGTCAGCCCTACTACTCCGTAAAGTGTAGAAAAAGAAAACCCTCCCGATTCGGCTTAAGGCTGAATCAGGAGGGTGGGTTTATGTTTGTAGATTTGAATCAATTTTTAGGAATTGAATCGAAGAGGAAGGGATTATTCGTTACGGAACATGAGGTCATCGCCTTTGCGGTCGATAATAATCGGGTGACGATTATCAACCTTCTGCGCAAGAATATCCTTCGAGAGTTGATTCAATACCATACGCTGAATCGTACGTTTTACCGGACGAGCACCAAATTCGGGATCATAACCGTCTTCGGCAAGAAGTTCCAACGCCGGCTTGGTAATCTCAAGTGTGACACCGTTGGATGCCAACATCTTGCGGACACTGTTGACCTGAATGTCTACAATCTTCTGGATATCGTGTTTATCCAGCGGAGTGAACATCACAGTCTCGTCAATACGGTTGAGGAATTCGGGGCGGATAATCTGTTTCAGTCGATCCATAACGTCCTGCTTGGTCTTGCTGATGATTTCTTCCTTCTCCGCTTCTTTCTTATCCGCGAAGCCCTGGAAGTTGTCGCGGATAATGTCAGAACCCATATTAGAGGTCATGATGATGATGGTGTTCTTGAAGTTGATGAATCTACCCTTATTATCTGTGAGTCTGCCATCATCAAGTACCTGAAGGAGGATATTGAATACATCCGGATTAGCCTTCTCGATCTCATCGAAGAGCACTACGCTGTAAGGTTTACGGCGTACAGCCTCAGTGAGTTGACCACCTTCATCGTAACCTACGTATCCCGGAGGCGCTCCGACGAGACGGCTCACGCTGTGCTTCTCCATATATTCCGACATATCGATACGAGTCATCATATCCTCATCATCGAAGAGGTATTCGGCAAGAGCCTTGGCAAGTTCGGTCTTACCTACGCCGGTGGTGCCGAGGAAGATGAATGAACCGATAGGTCGACGCGGGTCATTAAGACCTGCACGAGAACGTCGCACGGCATCGGCTACTGCACGTATGGCATCATCCTGACCTACTACTCTGCGGTGGAGTTCTTCTTCCAGATGGAGAAGTTTCTCTTTTTCACTCTGAGCCATCTTCTTGACAGGAATACCGGTCCAACGACTTACGATTTCGGCAATATCTTCTGCATCAACCTCCTCTTTAATCATTGCGCCGTCGCCCTGAAGTTCTTTCAACCGAACCTGCAGAGCCTTGTTTTCATCCTCCTTCTCTTTGATCTTTGAGTAGCGTATTTCAGCCACCTTAGCGTAGTCACCTTCACGCTCTGCGCGGTCTGCTTCGATATTGAGTTGCTCTATATCGATCTTGTTCTGCTGAATTTTGTTGATTTCGTTCTTTTCAGCCTGCCATTTTGCCTTGAGCGATTTCTCAGTGTCGCGGAGATTGGCGAGTTCCTCATCTATTTCTTTCAGACGATACTCATTCTTCTCACGCTTGAGAGCCTCGCGTTCGATTTCGAGTTGCTTGATCTTACGTGAAGCCTCGTCAAGTGCCTGTGGCATAGAATCCATCTCCAGACGAAGTTTTGAGGCTGCCTCGTCGATAAGGTCGATAGCCTTATCCGGGAGGAAACGATCGGTGATATAGCGCACGCTCAACTGCACGGCAGCGATGATCGCTTCATCCATGATACGCACTTTATGGTGATTTTCATAACGCTCCTTCAATCCACGAAGGATTGAGATGGCAGCCATCTCATCCGGTTCGTCAACCATTACTTTCTGGAAACGGCGTTCAAGCGCCTTATCCTTCTCGAAATATTTCTGGAACTCATCTAGGGTGGTGGCACCGATCGAACGAAGTTCGCCACGCGCGAGCGCCGGCTTGAGGATATTGGCTGCATCCATAGCACCTTCACCTTTACCCGCACCCACGAGAGTGTGAATCTCATCAATAAAGAGGATTATCTCGCCATCGCTCTGAGTGACCTCATTTACGATTGCCTTGAGTCGCTCTTCAAATTCACCTTTATATTTAGCACCCGCAACGAGTGCACCCATATCAAGTGAATAGATTTGCTTTGATTTCAGGTTCTCAGGCACGTCGCCACGAACGATACGCTGAGCAAGACCTTCGGCAATGGCAGTCTTACCGGTACCGGGCTCGCCTACGAGCATCGGGTTATTCTTCGAACGCCGGGAAAGAATCTGGAGTACACGGCGAATCTCTTCGTCACGTCCGATTACCGGATCCAGTTTACCCGAACGAGCGCGATCATTAAGGTTGATCGCATATTTCGACAGAGCCTGATAGGATTCCTCAGCGCTCTGATCTTTTACCTTGTTCCCTTTACGGAGATCGTTGATGGCTGCTTCGAGTCCTTTTTCCGTGACACCTGCATCTTTTAGAATCTGGGATGCCTTACACTTGGTGCGTAGAATACCCATCAGCATAGCCTCAACAGATACGTATTCATCACCCATGGACTTGGAAAAGTCGATAGCCTTCTGCATGGCTTCATTCGACTCGCGGCTGAGGAATACGTCGCCTCCGCTAACCTTGGGGAGTGTGGAGATGTCTTTATCTACAGACTGAACCACAGTGGCCATACTTACGCCTAATTTCTGGAAAATAAAGTTCAGTATGGATTCACTTTCCGATATCATGGCCTTGAGAATGTGTACAGGTTCAATCTGTTGCTGACCGGCCTGGCGCGTCAGATCGATTGCCTTCTGCACAATCTCCTGGGATTTGATTGTGAAATTGTTGAAATTCATAGTATTCTG